>CAZMEH010000580.1:0-1880 GCA_964564885.1 uncultured Saprospiraceae bacterium
AATTTCGGTTTGGATATTCGTATTGAAGGTATGCTTTATGGGGCGGTTAAGTTTCCAACGGTTATCGGTGGAACGATTAATGGCTTTACGAATAAAGATAAGGTAATGGGAATGCCTGGCGTTAAAAAGGTGATTTTAACGAAGTATAATGCGGCAGTTGTTGTTGCTACAAATACTTGGCAAGCCATTCAAGGAACAAGGGCATTGAGATTGGATGAAGTGGATAATGGTAATGGAAACCTGTCTTCTACGCAAATCATGAAAGACTTTACGGCTCTTTTAGACGAAAAACCAATTGCTACGCCAAGGAAAGATGGTGATGTAGATGGAGCGTTTTCTACGAAAGGCGGTAAAACGCTTGAAGCTACTTACACTGTTCCTTATTTGGCACATGCTGCGATGGAACCGATGAATTGTACGGTTTTGGTAAAAGAAGGAAAAGTGCAATGCTGGGTTGGTCATCAAGCGGTGTCAGTAGCGCACACGATGCTGAGCGAAGGAACAGGCATTGATAAAAAAGATATTGAAATTAATATTGAATACCTCGGTGGCGGTTTTGGTAGGAGGAGTGAACCAGATAATGTCAGAATAGCGGCGGCGGCGGCGGCTGAAATGGAAGGAACGCCACTTCAATTAGTGTATTCTCGTGAAATGGATATGAAAAACGATATGTATCGCCCATGTGCAGTTAGTCGTTTCAAAGCAAAAGTAAGCGAGAAAGGCGAAATTTCTGCTTGGGATAATATGCTTGCTTTACAATCTGTTTCTAATAATTCATTGGGGCGCATTATGCCTTTGATGGCTGTTGCACCAGCAAAAGATGAAGGAACAACAGAAGGTGCCGGCAATTTGGCTTATGATTTACCAAATTATCGAGTCGCCTTTGGACATAAAGCATTGCCTGTACCCGTTGGTTTTTGGCGAAGTGTCGGAAATTCTCAGAATGTATTCTTTGCAGAAAGTTTCATGGATGAAGTGGCACATGCTGCTGGTCAAGATCCAATGAAATTTCGTAGAGACAAGCTGAAAGGAAAGGACAGATTTATTGGTTGTTTGGATAAAGTAGCTGAAATGAGTGGCTGGGATAAACCATTGCCAGAAAATCATTTCCGTGGTGTTGCTATTGCGCAATCGTTTGGTTCTATTGTGGCGGAAGTTGCCATAGTTGAGCAGGTTGGCGAAAAGGAATTTAAAATTAAAGACTTCTATTGTGCGATTGATTGTGGAAATTATGTCAATCCGTCAATTATAGAAAGTCAAGTGCAAGGGGCTGTTATTTACGGTTTGAGTGCGGCACTTTACGGTAAAATTACTATCGGAAGTGGCGCAGTAGAGCAAGTTAATTTTCCTCAATATCCAGCAATGACATTAAAGGATTGTCCAAATATTGAAGTTGCCATAATGGAAGTAGACGAATATCCAACAGGAGTTGGAGAGCCAGGTTTACCACCTGCTGCGCCTGCGTTGACAAATGCATTATTTGCCGCAACTAAGGAAAGAGTGCGATCTTTACCGCTATCTGATTTAGGTTATAGGTTTGTATAAAAAACGGTAAGATTTAGACCTTATAGGCTTCAAAGTCTATAAGGTCTGGACTTCCGAAAAAATAAAGTAATTAGGTCAATGTATTTATTTTCTGCACCCTAAATTTATAAACACCTGGTTCACCCAAATAAAAAAGCGAGATTCAAGTTGTTTTACTAACTCAAATCTCGCTTTATTAATGAACTTGTTTAAAAACTCACGGCTAATCTCTTGACAAACCATTGATATTACAATACTTCAGCTATTTTTATTTCGGTAGCTTTGGCTACCAAAATAAAAATGAGCTTCGTCTTGAAAATCAAGCGTTTATCAATAGTTTTAGCATGAGTTCTTAA
>CAZMEH010000581.1:0-1887 GCA_964564885.1 uncultured Saprospiraceae bacterium
TGATTTTGATACCTACGGAAAAGATTAAGGGTCGGACGCCTCAAAGGCGTCCGACCCTTTTTAAGCTGAATATTCCACATTATACAACTTGTTCCGCCTGTCCCGAAGCCTCGGTGGAAACCTCGAGATTAAACAACCTCGCCCCACGGCATTTTTTGTTGAATATCCTTAGTTCTACCGAAGCCATGTTCAATTAAACCATCTTTAGCATCATAGATTCTATATTCTAGTTTTTGTGTAAAGAAAGTTGGCGATTCAACCATGACGACACGCAATTCACCAGATTCATAATTGCAGCGTTTTTGAATAGAATCCAAAACGGGTTCATGGTGCAAATGTCCATCTCCGAAATTCCAACCAACGACTTCACCAGCGATAAATTCACCTTCAATCCATCGGTAATCATTGATATTATCCACTGCTTTTGGAATAAGGTCATGAATCAATCTTCCTGGCAAATGCATCATTCGAAACGCCATCATTCTCGACAAAATCGCATCTGTGGTGTCCTTGTCGTATAAAAATGATAATTGTTTGATTAAGTCTTTTGATGTTTTTGGAATGGTCGTTTCAATTTTTTCTTTGCTATCGCCTTTGAATAACCAAACACTATACGCCCAAGTTCCTGCATAGTATCGCATTGATAATAAAAAGGAAACATAACGAGGATAGAGATTTCCGACGATTGGTAAAATGAATAAGGTAATCGCTAAAACCGTAATTAAAATTGGTGCTCCAATTGAAAATGGCGCAAATTCTGGATGTGCATAAAACAGCAGCCAACCACCAAAAACCATGATTATATTCCACTCCATTGGCACGCCCATTGGAAAATTCATAAAAATGAAAAAGTGAAATAACGTCAAAACGATGAGTGCATAAAAGGTAATTTCTGCATTTCCAATCATTAACATCAATACGATTGGCATTATAAATTCGATGCTTGTTCCGAAATGGGCTAGAAAGCTGGCTAACTTACTTGGACGTAAATCATCTGGATAAGATTTGAATAAACGCTTTTTTAAACTATTGAAAATAGACAATCCAAAAAACGGACTATTGCAAATCATGACGCAAACAACCGATGTAAAATTTGGTGTTAATTTAGAAAAGGCTGCCCAAAACCAGATTCCAAACCAAATGAGTTTTAAGCCATTTCCTGTGAATTCGGGAAACATAAAGCAAACAATCATCGGATAAAAAATATCTGCTCTAGCGGCTAAATAAACCGTTCTATCCAAAATCCCACAAATAGGTAATAAGATTACAACGGGCAAAACAACTGCCGTCGTAATCTCTGGCGCAATACAAACTTGAATTAGAAAATACAGTAAAGCAAGGTAAATTGCAGCGTCGAGAATCGTACGTTTGTCACTGCCAATGATTGGAACATTTGGAAATAAAGGTACTTTTATTGTTCCTGGGCGCATAAAATAAGTAACTCCACCGAGCGGCGGAACGTATCGACCTGTCAATGGTCCGCTTGCGCCGCCAAAGCCGAATACCTCTAAAAGTGTTGTCCAAAAGATGAATTTTCCGAGTGCTTCTAAGTTAAACCACCAAGTTGCCCATTCGCCTCGACCGCCTAAGTCAGTAGAGAAAGAACAAAACCACAACCACATATAAACGTAAAATGTAATTTTGAGCATATAAAAAATAGCCACCGAGAATGGTGCGCCAAAGCCTTGTATTGCCCAAGCTTGACAGACTTTTTTAGCCTTCTCCGTAAAAGGTGCTTTTTTCCATTCTTGAAAATCGTAGGGAAGTGGTGCCGGTGAGAGCAGTTTATCTAATAAATTCATCTTTTTGGTTTTGATTTGATTTGGCTAAGATGAATCTACATTACGGAAAAAAAAAAGGAAGGGAGCAATTGAATAATTGAACAGC
>CAZMEH010000582.1:0-9563 GCA_964564885.1 uncultured Saprospiraceae bacterium
GTCCTTTTTTTAAGATCTATTTTTTATGGAAAACAAGGGAAGGCTTCATCCAGAAAATAAAATTAATTTGGCGTATTGTTGAATATAGTTTTCTAAGACTACTGTTTGCTCTTTCTATGAGCTTAAAGAGTAAATAGTATTCTATTGAATTAAGAAACTTTGAAGAATATAATTAATTGAATGAAATGCCAAAAAAGCCAATAGTTTCCGTCATCACAGTGACTTACAATGCAGAAGCATTTATTGAGCGCACTATCAAAAGTGTCGTCGCTCAAACCTACGATAATATAGAGTATGTTATTATAGACGGTAAATCCAAAGACGGAACACTAGATATTATTAAAAAATACGAAAATCAAATTGACACGTTAGTCAGTGAACCAGACAAAGGTTTGTATGATGCGATGAATAAAAGTATTGATACAGCGACAGGCGATTATATTGTATTTATGAATGCTGGTGATTGTTTTGCGGCTGATGATACGCTTGAATTGGCTATGAAAGGAAGTAATAATGCTGACCTTGTTTATGGTTTAGCATTAAGGATTGATGAAGAAACGGGCGCAGAAAGAGCTTGGCACAAAAAAGCATTACCGCCAGAAAAACTATCTTATAGAAGTTTTATTGATGGAATGGTGGTTTGTCATCAGTGTTTTGTAGTTAAAAGAAGTTGTGCGGAGAAATATGATTTATCAACTTGGAAAATTGCAAATGACATTGATTGGAGCATTCGGACGATGAAAAACGTTAAAACCAAACATTTTTATAATGAAACCTTCTGTCATTTCTTAGAAGGCGGTGTTTCGGATGAAAGGCGTTGGAAAGCATTTCGAGAACGTTTTGATATTTTACGAAAGCATTTTGGCTTATTGCCTACTATTTGGCAACAGGTTTTAGTTGCTCTCAAAGTAATAAAGCGAGGACGAATAGATTAAGAGAGAAGTGAGCGATCAGATCGTTTTGCTGTCAGAAGTGAGACTCTTAAAATTTGTGTATAAAAAGCCAAAACAGTTCATTGTTTTGGCTTTTTTGATTTCACATAAGGTTATTTATGAGGTTCTTTGACAATTTTTGCCAGCTTGTCCAATGGCGGCTTGCCCTATTGTCTTAACTTACTAAAAAACAATGGGGCATCTCGATACCTATCGGGAACATTGAATGAACAAAACATATTCTTTTGGCAAAAATTGTCAAAGAACCATTTATGATTTTAGGAAATAAATAAATTTTAAATCTATGAATTGGATGAAAGCCAATAAAAGAAAACACTTGACCGTACTATTCCTGATGGAAACTATCTATTTATCTTGATACCTAAAAGAAGCAAATTAATTGAATTAAAAGGGTTTAAAATACATTAGCGATCACTCTTTTGCGTATCTTGCGGCATTAATATCATTAAAATAGTATAATGGGAAAGAATAAATTAGTTGCCCCTGTTTTAAAATGGGTTGGAGGTAAACGACAATTAATCGCTCAAATCACGGAGCTATTACCGTCAAGTTACGCTACTTATTATGAGCCATTTATCGGTGGAGGTGCAGTTTTCTTTCATTTACAACATAAAAAAGTAGTCATTAATGACTTCAATTCGGAGTTAGTTAATGTGTACAAAACAATTCAAAGTGATGTAGAAGGACTGATTGAAGATTTAAAAAAGCATAAAAACGAATCTGATTATTTTTATGAAATACGAGCTTTAGATCGAAGTGATGGTTTTGATAAATTAACGAATGTTGAAAAAGCATCTCGTATCATTTATTTAAATAAAACCTGCTTTAATGGTTTATATAGAGTAAATAGTTCAGGAGAATTTAATACGCCTTTTGGTCGCTACAAAAATCCTAATATTGTTAATGAAATCACTTTAAGAGCCGTTCATAAATATTTAACGACTAATAATATAACAATCTTAAATCAAGATTTTGAAACGATTTTTGATAATATTAAGAAAAACGACTTTGTTTATTTAGATCCGCCTTATGATCCAGTTTCTAAAAGTTCAAATTTTACTGGCTATAATCAAGGAGGTTTCTCCACAGATGATCAAGTTCGGTTACGTGAATTATGTGATAAATTGAATAAAAAAGGTGTGAAATTTCTACTCTCTAATTCTGCGACTGATTTTATAAAAGAAGAATATAAAGATTACCAAATTAACATTGTACAAGCTAATCGTTCGATTAATTCAAATGCAAAAAAACGAGGTGCTGTAGATGAAGTTTTAATTCGTAATTATGAGTAAATCCAAATCTAAAAATGATGAAGCTTGGGAAACATTATTTGAAGCGTTACCTATCCTAGATGAAATAATCAATAATGGTTTCTTTGAAATTAACTCAAAAAGAATTAATCAAGTTAGAGAAGCTCGATTAATGACAAAGTTTGATCACCGTTCTCAGTTACCTCAAATTTTTACTCAAAACGATCTATCTATTTTACCAACTTCCCGAGGCGGTTATATCATTTCTAATATTGAAACTTTCTTTGATTTTGAAGAAGACAATAGTGAAATTGCAGAATTTTTTTTTCCAAGTTATATTGAGAGCTTAGATTTTAATAATATTACAAGTGAGTCGGTTGCTCTGAACTGTGTTTTTATTTCAGGTATGATTGCAGATTTTATAGAAGAGGAAGAACTTAAATTAACGGTAAATGGTAGAATGAGTTCTTTAGGTTTCAATTTTACCATTGCTAAGAAAGATAATCGTTTATTACCAATTAAAGTGAATAATGCACAACTAGAAATTGATGGTGGTTATGAAAGTGAGCGTTATTTAACTTTGATCGAAGCGAAGAATTCTATCTCTAAAGACTTCATGATTCGTCAATTATATTATCCTTATCGCTTATGGAAAGGAAAATTACAGAAAGAAATTAAGAATGTATTTTTGACTTATTCGAATGGTATTTTTCATTTTAGAGAATATCGCTTTGAAGATCCAAACCATTTTAACTCTTTAGAACTAGTAAAATCTAAAAAGTATTCGATTAGAGGTAGTCAGATTAACATGGAGATTATTCAGAAAATACTAACTGACGTTGAAATTGTTGCTGAACCTAAAGTTCCATTTCCTCAAGCCAATTCGTTTGAACGGTTTATTAATTTATGTGAATTATTCAATAACAGAACCGATTTAAGTAGGGAGGAAATTACACAAGAATATGATTTTAATATTCGACAGACTAATTATTATACTTCTGTAGGAATGTATTTTGGTTTAATTGACAGAACAAAAGTTGAGAATAAAGTTAGCTATTATTTAACAGAGACAGGGCAAGACTTATTTAAAATACCATTGAGTCAAAGGCAGATGAAGTTTATTGAATTGATACTTTCACATAAAGCGTTCAATGAAACACTAAAACTTTATTTCAAAAAAGGAGAAAGACCAAACAAGGAAGAGATTATTAAAATAATGAAACGCTCTAATTTATATGGTATTGAATCGGAATCTACGTTTGGAAGGAGAGCCTCAACCGTTTCAAGTTGGATTAATTGGATTTTAAGTCAAATGGAAGAATAGATCTTGGTTTTATCCGCTTTTGTCAAAAAGAACTTTCCACATCACAATAGGGTTTAATATTAAATTTAAAGAAAAACTTATCTTTGTCACGTTTAACCAAGGAACGATAAAAGAATAAGTTATAACAGTTTGGGTCGATTATTTTGTGTCCAATTTGATTATCAAAATCTTTTCAATGCAGGGCATTGGGAATATTTTTATGATTAAATTGGGTGCTAAAGAAGCAGCCAAATGTTATAAGTTATTTTTTTACCGTTCCTAAGAAATCATTTAAGAAATAACGTTAGCACATTTTTATGAAAAAGCAACTCATTACAATTCTTCGATTCTTATTATTTCTAAGCCTAGGCGTTGGGATTCTTTGGTACTTGTACTCAACAGGCGAAACACAATATCACGCAGAGCTTGAAACAAAAGGTGAAACGCTTCAACCTTATTGGATGAAGTTGAAAAGTGACTTCGCTGGTGTCAACTATTTCTGGATACTGATGGTTGTATTGGTATATGTGCTAAGTAATGTCAGTCGTGCGCTGCGCTGGATGATGCTGCTAAACCCATTAAAAACAGATGGAAAGAAGGTTAGTTTTGCCAATTCTTTTATGGCAACATTGGTTCTTTATGTGACGAATTATGTTATTCCAAGGTCTGGCGAAGTGGCAAGATGTGGCGTAATAGCGAAGTACGAAGATATTCCGATGGAGAAAAGCCTTGGAACGGTATTTCTGGATAGAACCCTTGATATACTTTGTTTAGGTATATTTTTCTTATTGACCTTAGCTTTAGAATTTGATAAACTTTGGGGCTTTTTAATGGAAAATACGGTTCAATCATCTGATAATGGAACAGGGGAAAAAGGATTTCCTTGGCTGATATTTATTGCAGGATTCGGTTTGGCTGCGCTGATTGTCGCTTTCATCTTTAGAAAAAAACTACAAACTACAGCCATTTATAAAAAAATAGAAACATTAGCACTTGGCTTTTTAGAAGGAATTAAAACTATTCAAAAACTGGATAATCTTTGGTTATTCATTGGGCATACGGTGTTTATTTGGCTCATGTATTATTTGATGTTGTATCTAGCGTTCTTCGCATATGCACCGACAGCGCATCTTGGACCTGTTGCAGCATTACTAGTTTTTGTATTTGGAGCATTAGGAATTGTCGTTCCTGCACCTGGCGGAATTGGTTCTTACCAGTTTTTCGTTTCAACAGCATTAGCTACATTTTACATGATTCCAGATTCTCAGGCGTTTGCATTTTCTAATATTTCATTCTTTGCACCATTTATATGCAATGTCGTGTTTGGTGTGTTGGCTATTATTTTGTTGCCTGTACTGAATAAAGCAAAAGTATAGTTATTGAGTTGAGAAGAATTATCTGTATCATCAATCATATTCAAAGTATAGGTTTTACAGGTTAATTATTTCTAAAATAAATAAAGAACGTTGACTAAATAATACTTAGTCAACGTTTTATTTATATAATAAATCAACAACTGTTTACTTCTCTAACCTTAGAGAAGTATTTTTACTACAAATATTTTTAAAAAAATCACTACCTCATTCCAATTATACTATAAAGGTTTACTAAAAAAAATTAGAGCATGAGAAAGAGTAAAATCACTAACTATAAAATATCATACAAATCAGTGATGATATTATTAGCATTATCAATAATAATCCACTTTGGTTGTTCTCCAAAAGTCATAGACAATGCGTCTTCGACAGAAAAAATAACGGAAAAGGTGACAGAAGAAGTAAAAAATATGGTTGAAAAAGTTGATACGACACTTATTCCAACGGAAATAGTTAAAATAGAAGACCGTGAGTTTATATTGACCGAATCTGTTCCTATTGATCCAAATGTGCGAATCGGTACTTTTTCAAATGGGATGAAATATTATATTAGAGCGAACTCAAAACCAGAAAATCGAATGGAATTGAGATTGGCGGTTAATGTTGGTTCTTTGCAAGAAGATGAAAATCAAAAAGGTTTGGCGCACTTTATTGAACATATGGCGTTTAATGGAACAAAGAATTTTGCAAAAAATGAACTAGTAGATTATTTGGAATCTATCGGAACGAAGTTTGGTCCAGATTTGAATGCTTATACTAGCTTTGATGAAACGGTTTATATGCTTCAAATCCCAACAGATGACGCTACTATCATGGACAAAGGTTTGTTGATTATGCAAGATTGGGCAACGAATGTTTCATTTGATGAAAAAGAAATAGATAAAGAACGTGGCGTTGTACTTTCTGAATGGCGCACAGGTTTGGGCGCACAAGAACGTATGCGTAACGCATGGTTTCCAGTGGTTTTTAGCGGTTCTCGTTATGCAAGCCGTTTACCAATCGGTGATCCGAAGATTATAGAAAATGCGGATTACGAAACGATTAAAGCTTATTATAAAAAATGGTATCGCCCAGATTTAATGTCAATTTCGGTAGTTGGTGATTTTGATATTAATAAAATGGAAACCAAAATGACAGAACGTTTTGGAAAAATTGCGAAGCCAGCTACACCAATTGACAGAGGAGTTTACGAAGTTCCTGACCATAAAGCACCCTTAATTGCGATTGTAAAAGATAAAGAAGCAACAAATACAGCTATTCAAGTTTTATACAAACACGAGCACAAAGAAATAAAAACGGTTTTAGATTATCGGGAACAGTTGATTTACGATATGTATAATGGGATGCTAAACCAGCGATTAGACGAAAAAACAAGAGAAGCGAAGCCGCCTTATATTTATGCTTATTCGGGTTATAGTAATTTTGTTCGTTCCAAAGATGCTTATTTTGCTTACGCATTAGTGGCTGATAATGGTATCGAAAATGGTTTGAAAGCATTGATGGAAGAAAACCAGCGGGTTAAAATATATGGTTTTACACCAAATGAATACAAACGTCAAAAGATAGAATTATTAAAAAGTGTCAGCAACTTATATAAGGAAAAAGACAAAACACCATCGAGTCGATATGTGATGAACTATGTGTATAATTTCTTAGAAAATGCGCCAATCACAGGTGTTGAATATCAAAAGATGTTGACGGAGCAGCTTTTGGAAACTATTGATATTCAGGAAGTCAATAAATTTGGACATATTTGGTTGACGAAAGAAAATAGAGCGATTGTAGTCACTATGCCAGATAAAGCAGGCGTAAAAGTGCCAAATGATAATGAAATTATCGAATGGTTGGAGTCTTTTGATAATGTAAAAGTGGAACCATATGAAGAAGAACCTATAATCGAGGAAGGCTTAATGGGGCGACCTAGAGTGTATAATAGATTGTACGGAACTAGAATTATTGAAGAAGTTGGTGTAACAGAATTGTCGTTTCCTCGTGGTGTGAAAGTGATTTTGAAACCAACAAATTTCCAGAATGACCAAGTTTTAATGACAGGTTTTAGAAAAGGAGGAACGTCGCATTTTGAAGATGAAGATTATATTTTGGCTCGTTATGCTGATAATATGATAAAGGAATCTGGCGTGAGTGAATATACGGCTAGTCAACTGACAAAGTATTTGGCGCAAAAACAAGTTTCATTTTATCCATATATGTCAGAATTGTATGAAGGTTTTTCAGGCAGTTCAACACAGGCGGATATAGAAGTGATGTTCCAAATGATGTATTTGTATTTCACAGAACCTGCACACGATATTGACGCAACCGCAGGATTTATTGAACGTCAGAAAGCACAATTGGCAAATCAAGAAGCAAGTCCTCGTTTCCATTTTTATGATACTTATAATAAGTTATTGTATCAAAATAATCCACGACGTAAAATTATTACAACAGCAGATTTTAAAGGTTTTGATACTCGTCTTTCTGCTTTAATGTTTCGGGAACGCTTTAGAAATGCAAATAATTTTACATTTGTGATTGTTGGAAATTTTGATGTTGCTGTTATCAAACCACTTATTGAACACTACATTGGTACTGTTCCAACAGATAAACTAGATTCAAAGCCAGCTGATTTTGTTGATAGAAATATTGAAAAAGTAACGGGTAAAGTAGAAGAAATCGTCAAAAAAGGACAAGAGCCGCAAAGTAATGTAGCGTTGCAATTTCATGGCGATTTTGATTATAATGTCAAAGATGCTTATGATTTCAGTTCTATGGTTGAGGTGCTTCGCATTATGCTACGAGAAGAAATGCGTGAAGAGCAAGGCGGCGTTTACAGTGTTCGAGTTTCACCATCTATCTCAAGAGAACCTGATACGACTTATTCGGTAAGTGTTTCGTTTTTGTGTTCGCCAGATGACGTGGATAAATTAACAAAAACGGTTTTTGAACAAATCAAGAAATTACAGAAGCAAGGTCCTTCTTCAGAGAATCTTACGAAGGTACAAGAATCACAACGTCGAACGAGAGAGAAAAATTTAAAGGAAAACGGTTTTTGGATGAGTCAAATAGTGAACACGTATAAATACGATAGTAAACTAAATGAAATCAACCTTTTCGGAGATGCGTATATTGAACAAATAGATGCAGCAGGTTTACAAGAAGCAGCAAAAAAATACTTTACAGAGCAATATATTAAAGTTGTTTTGATGCCAGAAAATTAGGAATTATTAAGGTTTTAGGCGTCGGACGCTTCAAAAGCGTCCGACGCCTAGTTTTTATATTTTTCAAATCATCCTAGCTGCTCGCCTTAGATAATTTTCCAGCACCTCTATTGATTGTAATCCTGGAATCGCAATCATTCGATTGATTTTTAAATAAGGAACAACCGTTATAAACTCCTCTTTGTACGTTTGAATTAACGCTTCAATATCTTTTGTTCCTTTATCTATTGTTGTGAAATCTGATATTATTTTTTCAGAAATGCCAGCCTGTTTTGCAATTTCTACCAAGTAATCCGTGTTTTCAATATCTTGACCTTTTTCAAAATAATCATGAAAAATGGTTTTTGATAATTGATATTTCAAATCATTATTTTCAATCAACCAAATCAACCGATGCGCTTCCATGCTTCTCGGAATGCGGTCAATCAATTTATAATTGAATTCAATATTTTCCAATTTTGCTTCCTGTCTAAGTGCTTTTCCCATACCTGACTTTGCCTTTTTTGCAAATAAAGACTTATGCGCACCACCTTTTTCAATATTCGGATACAGAATATAAGGCTTCACTTCAATGTCTAATTGAATAGTTGGCGCAAGTATTTCCTTCACTCGTTCCAACCTCATTTTGCCTAAATAACACCATGGGCAAATAAAATCACCAATAAATTCTATATGTATCGTTTTCATTGATTTTGTATTTTAAAGTATTAACGGAGAAGATGCCCGTTAATACTTCAGGAGTTTATTGATTATAGAAAATGAATTGTAAATTTGCTTCAAATATGAATGAGAAACGAAAGTACTTAAAAAAACTCTGTGCCTTTGTGTCTCTGTGTTGAAAAATTATAGAACAGTTCAAATGAAAAAAATAGCCATTTTCGCATCAGGCGGAGGAAGTAATGCCCTTAAAATAATAGAGCATTTTGCGAATAATGATACAATAGAAGTTGCTTTAATAGTTTCTAATAAATCAAAAGCAGGTGTTTTAGAAAAAGCTAAAAACCATAATATTCCTAGTTTGATAATTAATAGAACGTCATTTCGAGAAACGGAGGTTTTATTAACAGAACTTCAAAATCGAGGTATTGACTTTATCGCTTTAGCTGGTTTTCTTTGGTTGATTCCAATTTACTTGGTGAATGCTTTCCCGAATCGAATTGTCAATATTCATCCTGCATTATTACCAAAATACGGCGGAAAAGGAATGTACGGAATGAATGTTCACAGAGCCGTTCACGCAGCAAAAGAACCTTTTTCGGGTATGACGATACATTTTGTGAATGCTCATTATGATGAAGGAAATATCATTTTTCAAGGACAGTGCGAACTTTCAGCAAAGGACACACCAGAAGATATTGCAAAAAAAGTACTCGCTTTAGAACATCAATATTTTCCACAAGTGATAGAAAAAGTGATTAATGAAATGGAATAGTTTTTAATAGACTTGTTTATAAATAAGAATT
>CAZMEH010000583.1:0-2422 GCA_964564885.1 uncultured Saprospiraceae bacterium
CTAATACCTATTTTATTGTTTTAAAAATCAAATCGGTGGCACTTTCATCTATTTGCCTCACATTACTAATGATGAAAACAGATTCTTTCTTACCAAAATGGTAATAAGCGTCTAATCCTTCTTGTGCGGTCATTTTAACTTGACCCGTTTCGTCTATTTTACCAAAGAAACTATATCCTTTTATGTTTTCCTTGAAAAAGATTTTTGTGGTTTCTTTCTTCAACAGTTGATTAGTTCTAATCGCCGCATCCCATTTCTGTAAATCTTCGATTGTTGAAACGATATTACAAGAACCAAATATTAAATCTCTGCTTGTCAAAATGGTATTTTTGAATTGTCCTTTATTCATTGAATAATTCGCCGCACGATTACCATCAATGATGGTTGCATCATAAAAACCCGTTTCTGTCATTTCTAATTCCTTAAAAACATCTTCTTGCAAAAGTGTTTGAAAATCCTCTTCCGTCACTTTTTCGATGATTACTGCCAATAAATAGTAATTCAATGAACTGTAATCATAAACCGTTCCTGGCGCATTTTTCAAATTCTTTGTTGCAAATAAGCGAATATAAAAGTCATGTTGAAACTCACCCTCTTTTTCCATCAAGCCAATCGGCAACTCTTTAGCATTCACCAAACCGGAGGTATGCGACAATAAATGACCAATCGTTATTTTGTCTTTTGTGTGAATATTTGGGTAATTGGGTAAATATTGACTAATCGGATCCGTCAATTCCATTTTATCCGTTTCAACCAACTTCAACGCTAAAACAGTTGTAAAATGTTCCGCTAAGTCACCAATATAGGTTTTTGTCTTGACCGTATTTGGAATATCATAAGTAATATTAGCTTTTCCGTAAGCCTTTTTCAAGCCTGCCGACGTTCCAACAATTCCATGAAACTTAGTTTCTGATTTATCCATCAAGTTCTCTAAACGCTTTGCAAAATCCTTTTTATAGTTTCCGTCTGCTGATTTCACCTGACTGTAAGGTTTAGGTTTGTTGTCGAGGCTTGATTCTTCCGTTTTAATTGGCGGCTGAAAAATTGCTTTTGGCTTTTTAATTAGATTTGCATCACTATCTGACGGCTCTTCGCTACCTATATTTTTCTCGTTATCTGATTGCTCTTGCTTTGGCAATTTTAGTTTTACCTCTTCTACTTTAGGTACTGTTATTTCACCTGTTATCGGATTAAAACCTCTATGTATTACTCTAAATTCAACTCGGCGATTTAGTTGCTGCCCCAATTCTGTGTCATTCGTCGCAATCGGTTTTTCTTCTCCAAAACCTTTTACTCTCATTCTACGCTGGTCAATTCCTGTTTCCTCTAACCATGCCACAACAGCTCCTGCCCTAGCCTCGCTTAATGCCAGATTATAATCATTTTCTCCGCTATTGTCAGTATGTCCTGAGATTTCAATCACAAAGTCAGGATTATCATTTACATAATCAAACAACTCTTTGAGTGCAGGATATGACTTATCTAATAGCGTGTGTTTATTCAGTTCAAAAAAGATATCTTTTAATATAATCGGCTTGCCTTCTATGACCAATTCTTCGATACCAATTGATTGTGGCGCCAAGAAAAATACCGCTTTATCCTTTTCATTCAGTAACTGCTTTACAGGCACTTTCATGTTTTCATAGCCCATCATCGATACTAGAAGCGTATCATTAAAATGTTCTGACTTTATTTTTAATGAAAAATTACCTTCTAAATCCGTCGCTACGCCTATAGTTGTACCGACTATTGCCAAATTTGCAAAAGGCAATGCTTCTTTAGTGTTTTTATCTAATACCTGTCCTTTTATTTGCATATCGTACGCTGCAAATGAAGTCAACGATAGCCCAAACATCATTATAAATACAAATTGAAGGGTTCTCATATTTTATATATTTTTTTAAAATTGCTGTAATTGTTTGATTCCTAAATTTTCTGTGGTAATAGTTATTCTATGCCAATATTGAAGTTCTTTAAGAACTCATTAGCAACAATCAAACAATTTTGACAATACAATTTTGTCAATTACCAAAAATGTGGTTTCTCACAAAATTAACGCTGAAATTAATTGAAAGGTATTTTTATATAGAGTTTATATAGAAAAATTAGATAGAAGAGATGATTTCTCCGTTGAGGAAGGCACAAAATAAAAAAGAGTGTTGTTTTTATTGAACAACACTCTAAATTAAACTCACCACAATACAAAATCATTAAAGTCAAAGATTATACCGAATGATGTATCAGTGAGCATTATATTTCATTTTTTTTGAATAAAAATTTATCTAATCAATCATTCATATAGAACTCATTTATTTAGTAATATATAAATTATTAACAATCAATATTTTAAAACCTAAAAATATTTAATTGCTTTACACTTATAATTAAAAAAAAAATATAAAAATATTTATATAAAAATATT
>CAZMEH010000584.1:0-6400 GCA_964564885.1 uncultured Saprospiraceae bacterium
ATAATGCGGCAATTATTTTGGGCAAAATAAGGTATCCTGTAGTATTTACGCCCATAATTTCGAGCGCATCAATTTGCTCCTTCTGACGCATTCCGCCGAGCTCAGACGCCATATTTGAACCTACTTTCCCAGCCAAAACCAAACAGGTTAAAGTTGGTGCAAACTCAATAATCATCATATCTCGAACAACATAACCGATGTACCAAGGCTGAATCGGCTGACCTGCTAGCTGATAAGCAAATTGCACGGCTGACACTGCACCTATAAAAAGCGCAATCAACATCACAATCGTCAATGAACCTATCCCAATATCATTCATCTGTCGAAGCGTTTCTTTCCAATACATCGAGAATTTCTCTGGTTTTGAAAACATACTACCCAACATCTGAACAAATCTTCCTAAATCTTCTAAGTATCCTACCATTATATTTAAATTCGCCGTTTATAAACGAAATTTTTTGCAAATTTGATAATTAATATCTAAAACGGGTGATAGTGAAGAAATATTTAATGACTAACATCATCGTTTATTCACTAATCAATAAAGATTTTAACTCGTTTTATTATTTTAGGCTGCAATATAGTAATATTTGAACTTTATGAATTGTATAATAACAGGCGCAACGAAAGGAATTGGTAGAGCAATTTTAGAAAAATTCGCAAAAGAGGGTGCAAATGTCGCTTTCTGCGCAAGGAATCAGGCAGATGTCGAACAAACTATCATCGATTTAAAAAAACACTTTCCTACGGTTAAAATCATTGGAGAGGTCGTTGATATGAGTAAAAAAGAAGCGGTTAAGGCTTTTGGTGAAAAAATTCTTAGTCAATGGGACAAGGTTGATGTTCTAGTCAACAACGTTGGTGTTTTCAAAGAAGGCTGGGTGACAACAGAGGAAGAAGGAACATTAGAATTGCAAATGGAGACGAATGTTTATTCGGCTTATTATATGACAAGAGCTGTTTTGTCCGCTATGAAGCCGCATCGTTCAGGACATATTTTCAATATTTGTTCTATTGCTAGTTTGGAAATATATGCAGAAGCGCATTCTTACAGTATTTCAAAATTTGCAATGTTAGGTTTATCGAGAGCACAGCGCAAAGAATTGAAAGGCGACGGAATCAAAGTAACTGCTATCTTGCCTGGCGCAACTTGGTCGGCATCTTGGGGCAATGCACCACTTCCAGTCGAGCGATTAACCGCAGCAGCAGATATTGCTCAAGCCGTCTGGTCAGCGTATCAGTTACCAGCAACGGCGGTTGTCGAAGAAATGGTCATTAGACCGCAATTAGGAGATTTATAATTTAAATGGAGGATTGGAGGGTTGGAAAAGTGGAATGATGGAAGATTGGTAAAACATGATACCGTATTTCAATAGCGAGTTATCGCCATAGGCATTCCATTCTTCCAGTTCTCCATTATTCCTATAGTGAGTTCCCGCCACAGACATTCCATTATTCCAGTTCTCCAATCTTCCAATCCTCCAATATTCCATTAAAACTATGCATTCAAACGATTTTATACCATATAAAGCACAACGGTTTACACTAGAAGAAAGCATTGAGCGCAGTCGAGCGTATTATGAATATATTGATAAAAGGCGTTCTATTCGTTTTTTTTCAGATAAAGCTGTTCCGCAAGAAGTGATTGAAAATGTTATCATGTGCGCTTCTTCTGCCCCATCTGGTGCGCACAAGCAGCCTTGGACATTTTGTGTTGTTGCTAATCCTGCTATTAAATCAAAGATTCGAGAAGCTGCCGAAAAAGAGGAACACACCAATTATAATGGTAGAATGTCGGAAGAATGGATTGACGATTTAAAAACCTTCGGAACGGATTGGAAAAAGCCATTTTTAGAAACTGCGCCTTATTTGATTATTATTTTCAAAAAAGCGTTTGATTTTAATGAAGATGGTTCAAAAGCGAAAAATTATTATGTAAATGAATCGGTTGGAATTGCTTGTGGTTTTTTAATTTCTGCTATTCATCAAGCTGGTTTGGTTACATTGACACATACGCCTAGTCCGATGAATTTTCTTGAAAAAATACTAGAGCGTCCAAAGAATGAACGTGCATTTTTATTGTTACCCGTTGGCTATCCAACTGATGATGCGGTTGTTCCAGATATTGAACGGAAGCCTTTGGAGGAAGTGGCAAAGTTTTATTAGTAACTCAGGTATCGGATACCTTAATGATATCCGATACCTAGGTTTACTAAAAAATCTACTTCAACATATCCAAAACTTGTTTTTGAACATTAGCTGGAGTAAATCCAAATTTCTCATCCAAAACCGTGTAAGGCGCAGAATAACCGAAATGGCTCAATCCGAACACTTTACCTCTAACACCAACTAAACCTCGTAAGTTTACAGGCAAACCAGCCGTTAAACCGAATGTTGGAATATTTGCAGGCAAAACACTTTCTTGGTAATCAGCAGACTCCTTTCTGAAAACACCTTCCGATGGAACAGAAACAACTCTTACTTTCAAACCATTTTCTGAACGAAGAATAACCGCACTATCTACCAAAGTAGATACTTCTGAACCATTTGCTACTAAAATAACATCTGGCGTTCCGTCCGTATCTTCAACAATATAACCACCTTTCTCTGTTCGCAAAGCTAATTCGTAAGTAGAATTCGGTAGATTAGGAATCGTTTGGCGAGAAAGAATCATGCCTGTTGGCGTATCAAGATTCTCTAAAGCCATTTTCCAAGCTACCGTAGATTCGTTCACGTCAGCAGGACGAAGCACAAGCATACTGTTCTTATGAGAATGATTTTGCAATTGTTCTAATAAACGAATTTGCGTCTCTTGCTCAATCGGTTGATGTGTTGGCCCATCTTCTCCAACTCGGAAAGCATCATGTGTCCAAATGAAAATCACAGGAATTTCCATCAAAGCAGCTACACGAATCGCTGGTTTCATATAATCAGAAAACGCAAAGAAAGTCGCACAAGCAGGAATTACACCTCCATGCAATGACATTCCTATCATCAAACTAGCCATAGTCAATTCAGAAACACCCGCTTGCAAGAATGAACCGTTAAAGTCATTCTTTTGGAAATGGGTCGTTTTCTTTAAGAAATTATCTGTTTTATCACTATTAGAAAGGTCAGCCGAAGAAACGACCATATTTTCCACATGGTCAGCTAAATAGCTTAAAACTGCTCCTGAACCATCACGAGTTGCTTTCCCTGCTGTTTGCTTGATAGCAGCATAGTCCAATTTCGGTGCTTCGTTTTTGAAGAAGTTTTCTAACTTAGTCGCTTGAGCAGCATTTGCACTTGCCCATGTTCCGTAGTCAGCCTTACGAGCAGCAATTGCTTTGCGATTTTTAGCTTTAACCGTTTCATAGTGTTTCGCAACATCATCAAAAATCACAAAAGGATTATTGACATCACCGCCAAGACCTTCAACAGTCGTTTGGAAATCACCTTTTGACTTACCGATTGGCTTACCATGTGACTCAACTTGACCTTCATATGAATTACCAGCAGCATCCTTGATACCCTTACCCATCACCGTTTGACCGATAATTAAAGTTGGTTTGTCTGTTTCAGCGATACCAGCATCCAATGCTTTTCGGATAGAAGCGTGATCGTTTCCGTCAATTGTCAAAACGTGCCAGCCCCAAGCTTCGTACTTCATGGCTGTGTTTTCAGTCATGACTTCTTCAACTGTTGTTGAAAGCTGCACATCATTTGCATCATAAAACATCACAACATTTCCTAATCCAAGAAAACCTGCCGTACGACCTGCGCCTTGTGCAATTTCTTCTTGAATACCACCATCAGAGATGTAAAGGAACGTTTTGTGTTCTACCACTTTGCCGAAACGAGCTTCCAAAAATCGTTCTGCAATAGCTGCACCAATACCGAAAGTATGCCCCAAACCAAGTGGTCCAGATGTATTTTCAATACCACGAGCTAAATCAATTTCTGGGTGACCAGGTGTTGGACTGCCCCACTGACGGAAATTTGAAATTTCCTCTAAGCTATAGTTTCCGAATAATGCTAATTGTCCGTAAAGCATTGCAGACATATGTCCAGGGTCAAGAAAAAACCTATCACGGTGCGGATAAGTTGTATCATCTGGATCAAAAGTTAAATATTCAGAATACAAAATGTGCATAAAATCTGCACCACCCATTGCACCTCCTGGATGTCCAGATTTCGCTTTTTCTACCATTGCAGCAGCTAGAAGTCTGATATTATCAGCAGCCTGCATCGAGATTGATTTTACTTGATTTGCCATTTAATTACATTGCCGATAATAGATTTTGAACTACAAATATTTCAGTATCAAATAATTTCAAAAATCTATTATCGAATTGATTAGTTTGATATTTCCTTATCCTAAGACAGTCGTTTTAAAATTCGACTGCAAAAGTAAGATTTACAAAGAAGAATTGTATATTATTTATTAACAATATGTAGAAAATAAAAAAACAGGTTATTGAATTTGAGGAGAAATTCTCTCAAATTCAATAACCTGTTTCATAAATCCAATGAATTAATCATTGAACATTCTACATTACACATTGTATATTAAAACAACTATTGGTCAAAAATACGACCTGCATCATTTCCCATATTTCTTTGAGTTCTTGTTCCGTCTTGGGAATTAGCCCCTTCAACGGGTGAATTTTCATAAATCTGCTTCATCCAGTTTGGATTATAAACTTCTCCTCGAAGCGTAGAATGAACCAATTCAAAATCATTCACTGCCAATGATGGATTATAAAATATGAACTTAACATTTTGTTGTCCGTTCAGCTCGTAATATTCCCAAATCTCATATGGTGGCGCATTTGGATCACTTGTTCGTCTAATAATATCATTTGGTTCGCCGTATTTCAAATAAGTATATCCTCTGTCTGTTTCAAAACCTAAACCAACGGACGATCTATATTCTCTATCCACTTTTTTTGCCAAAGTCATATACTCTTTAAACCTTGCCTTTGGTGTTTGCGGATCTTGTGTTACCCAGTAATTATATAGGTATTTTCGTTTCAAATCTAAGTCTTCATCATCAATCACTTTAGCTATAATTTCACCATCAATAAACTCAATCTTTGGTACAAGTGCACGCATAGCATAATTTAGTTGCCTTTCATCAAAAATAGTAACGAATGAGTTTTCATAGTTCATCGACAGATAATCGCCTATTTTATTATTCAGATATGGATTACTCCTTTGAAAATTATACAAACGACTATGCAATACTTTATTTTCTCGATTTCGTGCTTCAATCACTAAATCAAAATTTCCAGAAGGAATTTCGGTAATATCTAATTGCAAAACCAACGCATGCGTTTCCAGTGCTTCCAACCTTTTAGCATTCATTTGAATCGGTTTCTCGCCGCCTTGATATCTTATAAAATAACGAATATAGAACGCATCCGTCATTTTTTGAGAATTGTATAATTCTATATAAAACTTCAATACTTTGGATGTGTGTGGATAAAAATCAAATGGGTGTGTTTGAAAAACGTAACCGTTTTTAGCATAACTTTTATTCTTATCCGTCGCTTTTGTCATGCCCGCAATTGGCTGAATATCTGACAATAGTAGATCATCATCATTATAATCAACAATGATAGTTTCCGTGAATGTTCTTTTTATTGGCGTCGGTGCGTTGATGTCCAAAAGTGTTACTTCCAATGTGTATTCACCGTTTTCTAATGCAAAGCGTTTGAAGTCTTCGAAATCTTTGTATTCAATAATAGTATCGGTCAACGACCCATATATCGAAGGGCTTTGCAAAATATATTTATCAAATTGAATAATATCTTCGCCTTTCTTTAGCAAAATAACAGTTTCAATCGATGCTATAGTTCCGTTATCAACCGTTTTATAATACAAACCGCCACCTAATACATTAATATATACTTCAACGTATTTTTGTGTTTTGCTTTTAAATGTAGCGTGCCCAATACTTGCATCAATAGCAAATAGATTGAGCGTTAATCCCAGTAAAACAATTAAACTAAGTAATTTATATTTCATATTTGATAGATTTTTTCTAAAATATTATTCAAAGGTAAGGTTATAATATTAATGTTCAATTGACACAAATAAGCAGGGCGCATCTCATTTTGTCGCATATAGAATAAACTAATGTGTTTTTTAAGATTTAAAAGGCATTTGGAAAAAGCATTAATATATATTATAATTATGTAAATGCGACATTTTGAGATGCGCCCAATAAGCATTTTAAGTTCGCTCAATTTATAACGAAAGAATTGCTATATAAATTTAATACTAATTTAAAATAACACCAAAACCTATTGATTGAATGTCCTGTATATGTCAATGAATGGTTCTTTTCAATGCGTGAAATAGAATCGACAATTGAAAATTGACAACGAATAATTCATTAGTTTTTATTGATTAAATG
>CAZMEH010000585.1:0-7732 GCA_964564885.1 uncultured Saprospiraceae bacterium
CATATTAGACTTTATTCACAAGAAGTAAAGTCTAGTTTTTTAAGAGTAATTCGTTGACTTTATAATTATCTCTACAAGCTAATCTAAAGTTGTGTAAAGCTGCACAAGTTTCAATAACACTGTCACGGATATTGGCATCATATATTCTTATTATTTCTTTACAAATACGACACCTTTTCATTCCACCAATAGCATGCTCAACAACGATTCTAATACTTGCAATGAGTTGATTTTCTTGCTTTTGCAACCTTGTGAACTCTTAATTTTTAGGTTTCTTATAATTTTCAAAACAATGTACATTTTCTGGTAAATAACGATGATAAAGAACGTGTAAAGAATAATCTACCCAAATGTCACAAGTTATTTTTACACGTTCCTAAGATAGACCCTTCAAACTAAAAGCGGCATTTCTCCTAGGAGAAATGCCGCTTTTCAAATTCTAAAAAACTGTAATTTACATTCCTGTAACAACCACTGTTTTAGTGATATACTTACCATCTACTCTAACTCTAACTTGATACAATCCAGCACCTTGATCGACAAAGTCGAATGAGTACTGTTTAGCATTTAAGTTTTCTTCGGCTGTTGACTGAATCAACTGACCGATAGAATTGAATATGTCGATTTGAATATCACGAGCAGCATCTAACTCCAAGTCAACGGTAAAGATACCTTGAGTTGGATTTGGATAAATCTGGAATTTCTCTACTTCAAACAAGTTCTCTGTTCCTACTGTAAATACAGAAACTGTCGCAATTGCATCACAACCGTTAGCATCTGTCACTGTCACTGTATAAATACCATCAGCTAAACCTGTTGCTGTTTGAGTAGTTTGAACAGGAGTTGTATTCCATGCATACGTAAATGGAGCAACACCACCGCTATCTACAACGATACTAGCAGAACCATCTGCACCATTTGTCAATGTAGTAGTAGAATCCAAGAAGAAATTGTTATCGAAGATAGTACCAACTACTGGAATTCTAGTAGATGGACAACCTAAGAAGTTGATATGAATATTGTAGAAGAAGTAGTAATAACCTGGTAGGTTATTATTTGCTCCTGTTATATTCATAGCACCTGGTACAAGGAAGTCATTATAATTAGTACCACCTCTATGTCTGTACATGTAAACATTTGGACCTGTACCAGCAGCATCAAGTGTATAACCGTTTCCTCTTGTGACATTAAAGTCTAAGAAGATGGTTGTATCTGGTTGCGTACCGTAGTAATCAAATGTAACGGTTTCTAATACATTGCCACTTGCATCATTCAAGTTAATCTTGATAGTTTCAGAAGTCGCACCATTTTGCAATTGTGGATAAATCGTCAAACTATCAATGGTTAAATCCCACATAGCGTTGAATTTCAACCCATCAAATGGCCAATCGTAGTAGCTACCTTCAAAACCAGCAGCAGTAGTTGTATCCATTTTACCAATTTCCGTAAAGAATGGATTTCTACCTTCTACCCAGTAAGTAGTCGTTTCGTTTAATACTGGTGTTGTGTAAGTTTTACCTACATTAACTGGATTTCCAGTATTGAATGAAGTGTACCAGAAGTACTCTGTAGCATCTCCATCTACTAGTAAATCTAATGACGCAGGTCCACAATTATCATCTCCTGTACCTGTTACAGTACTTAATGCTGTTGAGATGATTGATTGAACATCAACATCATTACCAGGATTAAAGTCAGTTGCGTTATTAATTATAACTGTACTAGTAAAC
Organism: uncultured Saprospiraceae bacterium; assembly: GCA_964564885.1. Lineage (GTDB taxonomy): Bacteria > Bacteroidota > Bacteroidia > Chitinophagales > Saprospiraceae > CAKZLL01. The sequence continues at coordinate 1,731 of CAZMEH010000585.1, forward strand.
GTTAACGGTCCACCAACAGCAGTATTGAAAGGTCCTATTGTTACCGTTTTGAATGTTTCAGCTGCAAAAATTACTGTATAGTTTTCAGTAATTGTTTGAGTTGCAGAACCAGTCATAGCTGTTGAAACGCTATAATCTGTTTCATCATTAGAACCAGCATTGTATAGTGTTATATCAATATATAAACTATCTGCACCACAACCATTCTCAATATTAGAAACTTCTCTAAGTTGTAAATCATGAGGAACAACATCTTTGATATTGAAATCATCAAATGCCATATCAGATGTGAAACCAGCACCACTTATTCCTCTAAAACGGAACTTAGTGATATTACCAGAATAATTTGGTAAATCGATAATAGCTTCTTGCCAATTATTTCCTTGATTACCTGTCAACGTCCAAACCGTACTCCAAGTATTTGTACCTAGTGTATCAGCTTGTAACTCTAATGTACCCATTGCAGCACCATTCATGTGATACCAGAAACTTACTCTTGGAGAATAAATATTCGTGAAATCAAAACATGGTGTTTCCATCCAAAACTCTTGGTTATTACAACCAGAAGTCTCTGTGTATATGTAATTAGCAGCACCAGTAGTATGATCAGCACTTGGACCTGTATTACCAGAACTCGTACCACCAGAATTGATAAACCAATCAGCATCATCACCGATTGCTGGACTTTTCCAACCTGGAGTCTGGACAATTCCAGTACCACCACAATTACCATTCTGACAATTACCAGTATTACAAATCGTCCAACTATCGAAGTTTTCCGAATAAGGGAAGTTAACTACTGTAGCTGCACCATCGTTATCACCTGTAATATTAATAATATCATTGTTAGTGAACGCATCTCCAGCAATAGTTGTCTCAATTCCTAATGTAAATGGACCGATAGCAGTCATATCTACAGTTTGAGAAAACGTATGAGTATATACTACACCTGGAACGATTGGTCCTACTATATTATCTGTCGTTACTACTGCACCATTGTAATTCAAAGTTGCAGTTACATTAGATGCAGCACTAGCACCGTTATTGGTAAATTCTACTGTTACAATCTCAGCATTAGACAAACCATCACAACCATTCACTTGTGGCGAAAGAATTGCTAAAGGCTGTATATCAAATGGCGGAGCTTCATCAATATTCCAATCATCAATTCCAAAATCCGAAGTAAACCCAGTACCAGTAACACCAGTCATTCTAAATTTAACTACACTATTTGCATAAGGAAGTAGTGAAATATTAGCAGGCAGCCATTGACCTCCTTGATCGCCTGATAACGTCCAAACTGAAGTCCAACCTGTTCCATCATTAACCTCTAACTCTAAAGAACCCATATCAGCACCAAACATATGATACCAAAAAGTAACGGTTGGAGAAACTAAAGGATTTAGATCAAAACAAGGTGTTTGAAACATCATTTGTACATTATTACAACCAGATGCATCTGTAGTCAAATATTTTCCACCACCAGATGTGTGATCACCATTTGGTCCTGTATTGAACGAACCTGTAGGTCCAGTCCAAACATTCCAATCTTCTCCATCTCCGTTACCAGTTAGATTAATCCATCCTGGAGCAGTAAATGCAACACCACAACTACCGTCGAAACAGCTAGCTACAGTACAATCATCAAACGTATCAAAATTCTCTAAATACGGATAAGTATTAATTGGTGATTCACCTGTAACAAATATTGTTGTATCGTTTCCAGTTTCATTATCTACTAGAAATTGAGAAGATATGGTTAAATTATATTGAAGTGGCGCAGATAGATCGACAGAATTTGTAAATACAAATGTCTGCTTATCATCAGGAAGCATTGTAGCAGTAAATGTCTCTATTTGGTTGAAAACACCATTAACCCAAAGTGTAACCGTTGGATTTTTAATAGTATCTGCACCAACATTTTCTAATTCAATAGAAACCGTTTCTGTACCTGTAAATGCACATGCAGTATCTACTGGAGTAATCAATGCTGATGGCTGACCATCATAACTGAATATTTCTCTTACCAAGAAATCATCAACAGCCATGTTAGATGCAACGAAAGTACCATTTGTATTACCGATTAATCTAAATCTAACAACATTATTGTCATAACCAAAGATATTTACTTTTGCTTGTTCCCAAACATTACTTTGATTTCCTGTTCTAGTCCAAATTGTTGTATAAGTACCATTACCTGTAGAATCAATCTGCAAGGTCAATGAACCCATTGAATTACCTTGCATGTGATACCAGAATGAAACTTGAGGATTATTCAAGAAATTCAAGTCATAACAAGCTGTTTCTGTAATTGCATTATTATTACAGAAAGCAGAGTTAATCACTAAGAAGTTTCCTGCACCTGTAGTATTGTCAAAAGAAGGGCCTGTTAGACCTGATGGATTATTAATTGTAGCATTTGCAACACTCCAATCAATACCGTCACCAGCAGTTACATTTGTCCAGCCTGGAGAAGTGTATGCTGTATCACAGACATTATTCGTACAATTGAAATCACATAACGAAAATGCGTCAAATGTTTCCAATGCAGGGAATGTTGTTATCTTTCCTTCATTTTCTATAATCGTAGATAATTCATCGTTGATTAATTCATCATCAACAGGAAAAGCCGAAGAAGTTATAGAAATATCATAAAATCCAGCAGCAGATAAATCTGATGTAACTGACATTGTATGAGTATAAACAGCATCAGGTAATAAGTTAGTAGCAACTGTATCAATACCCATTACCGTACCATTGATAGTCAATGTTACTTGAACAAAATCAAGTGTATCAGCTCCAACATTTCTAATTTCAGCTATTACAGATTCTGTACTAGACAAGAATGAACAGTTTGTAGAAGTTGGTGAAGTAATAGCTTGAGTTGCTGCATCATATTGAGGCAATTCACTTACTCTAAAGTCATCAAAAGCAAAATCTGATGTAAATGAAGTACCTGTTTCAGCTTTCATTCTAAATTTAGCTTGAGTATTTTCATATCCAAACATTGGTATTTTTACTTCAGTCCAAACATCACCTTGATCACCACTAATAGACCAGATATCAATAAAGTTACCTTGTCCAACCGTATCTATTTGTAATGTGTAAGTTCCCATTGTTGCACCAAATGCATGATACCAGAAAGTAACTAATGGCACTGTTAATGGTGTCAAATCAAAACATGGTGTCTCTACAAAAAATTCTTTATTTGTACAACCAGATGTTTCTGTATATATATAGTTACTAAAACCTGTTGTATGATCACCACTAGGACCTGTATTACCAGAAGTTGTACCACCATTATCTACGTCCCAGTCATCAGTATCACCAGCAGGATTTTTCCAACCACCTGTTAATACACAATTTCCGTCAACACAGTTAGGTGTACAAGTTGTCATAATATCAAACGTCTCCAAGTATGGATATACATTAATAGGAGCACCTGGATTATCTGCGATAGTCGAAGCTCTATTATTTAATGTATCAACATCATTAGCTGAATTAGCTAAAACTTGAATATCATATAAACCAACTGCAGACATATTAGAAGTAGCTATAAATGTGTATAATGTATCAGCACAAGGAGCTAGTGTGAAACCTAAAGTTTCTGTAGCTGCTAAAGCATTATTAACAAATAACTCTAAAGTAGCACCAGTAATTGGCAATGTACCTGTATTTCTAACAAGAACAGTAACGTTTTGAGTTGCAGATAAAGCATCACAACCAGAAGGAGATGGTTCTACAATTTGAATCGCTGCGATATCTTCACCACCTGCATAGTTATCAACAGAAACATCATCTATTGCCATATCGGAAGTAAATGAAGTACCACCTAAACCTAGGAAACGAACTGAAATTGTTTGACCAAAATAACAGTTTAAAGGTACGTTTGCTTCTAGCCAAGCGACACCTTGATTACCCGAAAGTGACCAAACCTCTTGAAAACCATTACCTGCATCAATTTCCACAGATAAAGTACCCATTGTAGCACCATTCATATTATACCAAAACTTCAAAGCAGGAGTTGTCAAGAAAGGACCTTGTATTGAGAAACATGGTGTTTCTGCTATTACAACGTTACCTCCACAACCCGATGTTTCCATATAAAGATACTTTCCAGCTCCTGATGTATGATCAGCAGTTGGACCTGTACTACCAGAACTTGTACCACCTGTATTTACTTCCCAGTCATCATCATCTGTGTCAGGAACGTTTGACCAACCTGGAGATGTGAACGCTGCTCCACAAGTATTGTTATTACAGAAACTATTACAAGTAGTAAAGTTATCAAAGTTCTCCGTGTACGGATATGTATCTATAACGGTTTTAGTAACCTGTACTACTATTGTATCATTTATAGTAGCTGCATCAGTAGGCAAAATGCTTGCGCTCACTTGAATATCATGTGTACCTGGTACTGATAAATCTCCTGTAGCTGTAAATGTATAAGCAGCATCACCAAACGCAGGAACGGCAGCTCCTGTCCATGTTTCAGTAGCAACAAAAATACCGTCTACCCACATTGACATCACAACTGTATCTGCTTGTAATGAACCGTAATTGTGAACATTGACCGTAACTTGCTCTGTAGCAGACAAGAAACAGTTATCTTCCGGAGATAAAACTGCATCAGCACCTACATCATAAGGAGGGAAGAAAACAATTTCAAAATTATCAAAACCAGCAAACCATGCCCAAGCATCACCATCATCATATGTGAAGCGAACTTGAAGACTATCACTGATGTAGGGCGAAATATCCGTTGTGAAAAATGGATAGTTACAGCCCCAAAAACCACAATTGTTTGCAGTTTCAGTAAGCACATTTATCCAAGAACTAGTGTTTTTATCCCAAACATCTGCAGATAAAAAACTAGCACCTAGTGATTGAAAATTATAATCAAACTGCAACGAAGCTGTAGTTTGAGTAGTTAAATCGTAAAAATCGCTGTACATTTCTACTGTCGAAAAGGCAGCACCGCTACCTATATCATCATCGTCAAACCAAACCATACAAGTACCATCTATGTTACCTGGATTGCCTGGTGAGCCTGCGCTGATTTGCCAATTATCAACTCCTGAAACCAGAACTGTTGACCAGCCTGCGGGCAATGCACAACCGTCAAAGTTTTCAGAATGAAGTGCTGTTTGTGCCTGTGTTATACTACACGACAACATTGCACATATAGCAACTAGCAGTAATTGTTTCATCATAATTCTTTTAGTTAAATTGAAGAAATGACTGAAAATTATTTTATTAAAAATGAGTTTCTATTGAGATTCTATCCTACAAAAAACGAACTGTATTACAGTTTTTTTCAAGAAAAATCTTAATAACTTTCAAAGAGAGCTCAAAGTAAACAAATATTATTCAAATTCTAAACGACCTAAAAATAATTTGTTTCTTTAGAAATAAATGTAAAGTACTTTGCTATAAATAGTTTTTGTCCTTTCCGTTATCCATTTTCAAACAAAATGAGTAATTTACGACATAGAAAAACCCAACCTTAGCGATTTAATATAAAATTTAACTTCTTTATAAAACCATAAAATGGCAAAGCAGTAACTTTAAGCACTCTAAAAATAATGTATTTTAGGCAAATCTATTGTTTTTATTAAAACTAGAAAATTTAGACCCAAAACTTTAATCAAAAAAATATTTTTATGAAAAAGTCAAAAAAGTTAAAAAAAGTGGTTCTCTGACTTTTTTATAGAAAATACCATACTTATATAATGTAGCATAAATAACTCATTAGAAAAAGAATAGAGAGTAGAGATGAAAATTAAAATGCCTAATTCATTGATTATCAACGAAAAAAAACATGAAAATGCGCTCTTCTCTACGCTGTGTCCTAAAAAAGGTAAATGATACTAGAAAATATAGTGCCGTATGCCATGTGCCAATTTTTGAAACCTCCACAATAGTTCTTGTTAAACAACCAAATAAATTACGCTCATAAAATAAATTACATTGTATTTCTACTGCTTTTTATACCATTTCAA
>CAZMEH010000586.1:0-1708 GCA_964564885.1 uncultured Saprospiraceae bacterium
GGTTTAGGAATCGGGTTAGCCTTGTCGATGGAATTCGTTAAACTGATGAAGGGCAAAATGTGGGTAGAAAGCCAAATCGATGAAGTTGAAACGGGATCGACCTTCTTCGTGCAATTCCCTAAAAAGGAAGTGATTAAAATGATTACAACGGAGGAACAAGAAATGATTAATCATGAAAATGAAGTCGATATAATTCCTATTTTATTAAACGAAAACATACCAAATAATGCCGATTTAGAAACGATTTTAATCGTAGAAGACAACTACGATTTACGAGATTATCTCTCTTATACTCTGTCGCCACATTACAATATCATTACCGCAGAAAATGGACAAGAAGGATTAGAAAAACTCCAAACTACCAACCACCGAGACTTCGGGGCAGGCTGTCAACTAATTTTAAGTGATGTAATGATGCCTGTTATGGATGGTTTTGAGTTTTTGGAAAAGGTAAAAGCCAATGACAAATGGCGAGGTTTACCTTTTATTATGCTCACGGCTCGTGCTGAAATGCAAACCCGATTGAATGCCTTGCGGATTGGTGTAGATGATTATTTATTGAAACCTTTCGATGAAGAAGAGTTATTGGTAAGGGTCAAAAATTTAATCGCCAACTATAAGGAAAGGATAGCGACAACGCGAATCCTTTCGGAGGATACGGTAGAGCAGCCCAAAGAAATCATGGTTTTGAAAGCGGACCAAGAATGGTTGGCAGCATTAGAACAGTTGATTTTTGCGGAAATAGACAACTCTATCTTTTCGGTAGATTTTTTAGCCGAAGCCTTATCTATCAACCGCAAAACGCTATACAATAAAATCAAAGAATTAACAGGTTTAACACCGACCAAATATATAAGAGCGATACGGTTACAAAAAGCTAAAAATTTATTAGAAAAAGGAATAGCCGTTAATGTCGTGGCACTGCAAGTCGGCTTCCAAAATACCGAATATTTCTCCACTTTATTTAAAGAAAACTTTGGAAAACCTCCCTCTTTTTATAGGAATTAGGTGAAATATAAAGCTATTTTTTTTCTAAAAGTGCTGCATTGATTCAATCAATGCAGCACTTTTTTATTTTCTCAATTTTTCAATATTTTTTCCATTTCCCTCCAAATTATATCAAAATTCCCCAAATGTCGGGGATAAGACCCCAAATGTCGGGGATGAAACCCCAAATGTCGGGGATACATGCCCCAAATGTATGGGTACATGTGTCGTAGATTTGCAGCGTAAATAATCCGAAAGGAAATTATACCTCAAAAAATAAGAGGTTGCCTCCCACTGATTTTAATAAATGAATGAGATGGGGCAGTTTTTTTGAAATGGGCGTAATTGTATTCCCTCAAGTAAGATTAATAAAATGAAGAACATGAAAAAATGTATTCTATTATAATTGAACCACCTCAGAATATCATAAATACCTATGGCGATTTACATAATCAAAATTTGGTCTTGCCTAAGCATACATTTTGGGCAGTATAAAAAAAGATTTTTTTTTAATTACCACAGCTCGCTTGATGATTGTCGAGAAGCTCCTTCAAGCGATGCCTGCGGCTTATAACACATAATATTATGAAACAAAATTACAACAATACGTCTTCACGACAAAAAGGCTTACTATCAAAATTCCAAAAGCTGCAACAACGATTACAAAAGAGATTAGACAATGGGACTTTTGCGACCTTAAATAGCCAAAAACGCTTTCAAT
>CAZMEH010000587.1:0-4567 GCA_964564885.1 uncultured Saprospiraceae bacterium
TAGTTTTTAGAAGCTAGTAAGTGTCAAGTATTAGGTATTAGGTAGTAAGTAGTAAGTAGTAAGTAGTAGGTGATTTTAAAGTTTCCTTTTACTTACTACTTACTCCCAATTATCATACATTCTTCGTGAGGATTTGTCTTTGAACAATTCGCCTGTTCCTTTACAGCGATTACAAGTTTCTTCGTAATTCTTCGCTTTCCAATATCCTTCACCTTTGCAACGTGGACAAATATCTCGCTTTTTGTCATTAGAAGCTTTTGCGCCACGATAAACGGCGTATAATAATAGTATCACCATCATTACTACGAAAACAGATCCATTCATTACATTGATGATTTTAAGGTTTACGATTTTGGATTAGAGATTTCCCAAGTTTTGGTACCGATAATTATCGGTATTTTAAATCGGTGCACTGTATTGCGAAACACAAACATTCGTAATTCCTAATTAATACCCAGCTGCTTGTCCGTCTTTTCTCGATTCTGATGCGCCATAATAGACGTTTTTCTCCGCATCGTACATGATAGCTTGATAACCGCCGTAGCTTCCAAGGCTATAACCGACTTTATGACCTTTGAACATCAACGCTCGAATGGTTTCGTAATCAAAACCAGATTCTAAAAGAACCGTTCCGCCATCTGACATTTGCGCTCCGCCTGTTGGCTCGCTTGAGCCAGAATGTTGCATACGAGGTGCGTCGCCTGCTTCTTGCAAATTCATTTCAAAATCAACCAAATTGATAACAATCTGAGCATGACCTTGCGGCTGCATCGCTCCACCCATCAAACCAAAACTCACCCAAGGTTTGCCATCTTTTGTAATAAAAGCAGGAATAATGGTATGAAATGGACGTTTTCCGGGTGCTATTACGTTATTGTGTCCTTCTTCTAGTGCAAATAATTCGCCTCGGTCTTGTAACATAAAACCTAATTCAGGCGGTACCATTCCAGAACCCATTCCACGATAATTGCTTTGAATCAACGAAATCATATTTCCGTCTTTGTCTGCTACTGTTAAATAGATAGTGCTACCTTTTACCATTTCACCAGCATCGTATTTTTTTGCTGCTCGATTATCATCAATGAGTTTTCGACGCTCATTTGCATATTCTTTTGATATTAATTCTTGAATTGGTAAATCATTGAAAGCTGGGTCAGCGTAGTATTTTGCTCTATCTTCAAAAGCTAATTTCTTTGCTTCTGTGAAGTAATGAACATATTCTGCGCTACCAAATCCCATTGATTTGACATCATAACCTTCCATGATATTTAAAATCTGTAAAGCTGCAACGCCTTGACCATTTGGCGGCAATTCCCAAACGTCATAACCTCGGTAATTCGTAGAAACAGGCTCCACCCATTCAGAAGTATGTTTTGCAAAATCCTTTGCGGTCATTACGCCGCCTTCTTTTTGCAGAAACTTGGCGGCTGTTTTAGCAATATCTCCTTTGTAGAAAGCATCTCTCCCACCCTTTGCTATTTTCTCATAAGTATTGGCTAAGTATGGGTTTTTAAAAATATCTCCTTTTTTTAATGCTTTGCCATTTGGCATGTACGTATCGGCGAAATTTGGATAATCTTTAAATACTTTAGATGATCTTGTTAAATAATAGCCAATCAATTCAGTGACGGGAAAACCATTTCTAGCATAATCAATAGCCGGTTGAAGAATCTCTTCCATTTCCATTGAACCAAATTTCTTGTTCAACTCAAACCAACCATCAACACAACCTGGAACAGAAACGGGCAAAGGTCCATAAGCAGGAATAGAAGTCATTCCTTTATCCTTGAAGAATTCTAAATTTAGTTTCTCTGGCGAGCGACCACTTGCATTCAAACCATAAAGCTTTTTATCTTTTGCACTCCAAACAATTGCGAATAAATCGCCACCGATCCCAGAGCCTGTAGGTTCCATCAAACCCAACGCAGCATTCGCCGCAATTGCTGCATCAACTGCATTTCCACCATCCTTTAAAACCTGCAAACCAATCTGCGTAGCCAGCGGATGACTCGTGGCAACCATTCCGTTTTGAGCGATAACTTCTGAGCGAGTTGCAAAGGTTTTACTGTTGACTCTATCTTGCGAAAAACCAATTGTAGCGAAAATTAGTGTAAAAAAAAGGCAAAATACTATTCTCATTATCATTAATATTTGATTAGAATGTTTTTACTAAAATATTTCTAATAAAGATTCTCCTTTGTAAACCTACCTATATTCAATTAAAAAGCCAAACAGCATAATTATATAATTGTTTTTGACCAAATATTATTTTAATTGGCTAATGTCAATTTATTGTTAATAAATATAAGATATGGAACATATCAAGAATATTATGTAAATAACTTGTACTTTTGCATGAAATTAGACAGTACGGGCTTCTTTTGTCGCCTATCATTTTAATAAGGCAAATAAAGCAGCCGAAATTTTGAAAGAATGAAAATTAGAAACATAGCGATTATCGCTCACGTTGACCACGGTAAGACAACGTTGGTAGACAAAATTTTACATCAATGCCAACTTTTCAGAAACAATGAAGAGAAAGGTGATTTAATTTTGGACAGCAATGACCAAGAACGTGAAAGAGGTATCACTATCTTTTCAAAGAACGTTTCTGTTCAATATAAAGGTTACAAGATCAATATCATTGACACACCTGGTCACGCCGATTTCGGTGGTGAAGTAGAGCGTGTATTGAATATGGCTGATGGTGTTTTATTATTGGTAGATGCTTTTGAAGGGCCGATGCCACAAACAAGATACGTTTTGCAAAAAGCGTTAAATCTTAATAAAAAACCAATCGTTGTTATCAACAAGGTAGATAAGCCAAACTGTACGCCTGAAGAGGTTCATGAAATGGTTTTTGACTTGATGTTCACTTTGGATGCTACAGAAGATCAATTAGACTTCCCTGCTGTTTACGGTTCGGCTAAGTTTGGTTGGATGAGTGCAAACTGGGATGACAAAACAGATAATGTGAATTATTTGTTGGACCAAGTAATTGAGCACGTTCCTGAGCCACAAGTGGAAGAAGGAAATCTTCAAATGCAAATTACATCGATTGACTTCTCTAACTATGTTGGTCGTATTGCAATTGGTCGTGTTACTCGTGGAACTATTCACGCGAACAGCCCAGTTTCTTTAGTTCGACGTGATGGTTCAATCTTGAAGACTAAAACTCGTGAATTATATACTTTTAACGGATTGACTCGTAAGAAAGCAGAATCTGTTAGTGCTGGTGATTTATGTGCTTTGTCTGGTATTGAAAACTTTGATATTGGTGATACTATCGCTGACTTTGAAGAGCCAGAAGGTATGACGCCAATGAATATTGATGAGCCAACAATGAGTATGTTGTTTACTGTAAACAACTCTCCATTTTTTGGTAAAGAAGGAAAATTTGTTACTTCTCGTCACTTGCGTGATCGTTTAATGAAAGAAACAGAAAAGAATTTAGCTTTAAAAGTTAAAGAAACTAGTTCTGCGGATTCATTTATGGTTTACGGTCGTGGTGTGATGCACTTGTCTGTTTTAATTGAAACGATGCGTCGTGAAGGTTATGAAGTACAAGTTGGTAAGCCTCAGGTTTTAGTGAAAGAAATTAATGGCAAAAAGCACGAACCTATCGAGCTACTCGTCGTTGATGTTCCAGAAAAATTTTCAGGTAAAGTGATTGAGTTAATTACTCAACGCAAAGGCGAATTGAAAATCATGGAGCCTAAGAGTGATCTTATCCATTTGGAATTTGAAATTCCATCTCGTGGTATCATCGGTTTACGTACAAATATCATTAACTCGACTTCGGGTGAAGCGGTTATGTCACATCTATTTTTAGAATATGCACCTTGGAAAGGTGAAATTCCTGGTAGAAATAAAGGTAGTTTGATTGTTTTGCATGCTGGAAAAACTATTCCTTTTGCATTAAACAAATTACAAGACCGTGGTAGTTTCTTCGTTAATCCTGGTGTAGATGTTTATGAAGGTCAAGTGATCGGCGTAAGTACTCGTGCGGATGATTTAGTTATCAACGTGACTAAAACTAAGAAGTTAACGAATATGCGTTCTTCTGGTGCGGATGATAAAGTTAAATTAGCTCCACCACAGTTGTTTTCTCTTGAAGAAGCAATGGAATACATTTATGATGATGAGTACGTAGAGGTAACACCTGACAGTATTCGTTTACGTAAAATTCTATTAGTTGAAAAAGATAGAAAACGTTCTGCAAATAGTAAACTTAGTCCTGTAGTTTTATAGCATTTTTTAATGCATTATTATAAAAAACGGTCATTTACTCTATGGAGTGAATGACCGTTTTTTTGTTTTATTTACTTTATCAAGAAGCTAAAAATCGTGTCGATTTAATAATGCTAATCTTTCGCTCGGATTATTGTCTTTACGTTCAATACACAACCAACTACTCTTTCAGCGCCAACTGCTATTCCTCTTTGAAACAATTCTTCTCTCGTTGGTAGATATTTGGTGTAAGTATCTATTTTATCCTGTGCGTCTTCTCTGTATTCGTATTTTTTTGCCCTTTCAAATTCATCTAATGCTGCATTCACTACTAGTT
>CAZMEH010000588.1:0-4522 GCA_964564885.1 uncultured Saprospiraceae bacterium
AGAAAAACTTTTAAGAATGAAAAAGTTATTATTTACATTTAGTCTTTTAGTTGCCATGAGCAGCTTCGCATTAGCACAAGGTGTTATCAATATCAACGGTTACGTAACCGACGTTAATGGAAATGCAATGGGCAGTTATCCTGTAGAAGTGATGTCTGACTCCATTTCAGGTATCAATTTTTACATGATAACATATACTAATAATAACGGTTACTATTCTGTAAACGCAAATGTTGGTACAGTTACAGTAGGTGGTTTCTATGTTTGGACACAAGACTCTTGTACGCTCGGTACTTTAAGCCAAACCGTTTATTTCAGCCCTAATATCCCGATGATTTCTAGTGTTGATTTCACTATTTGTGCAAATGGTGGTGGTGGTTCTAATTGTGCCGCATCATTCACTCACACAACGAACCCTAATGGTGTAGTTACATACAGTGGCTCAGCTACTGGCGGACAAGCACCATATTCTTACTATTGGACACTAGACAACGGAATGACATCTACTGGTCAAAATACTTCTGTAGCATATACTTCTGGTATGTATATGACTTGTTTAACAATAACTGACGCAGCAGGTTGTGCGAATATAACATGTGATACTGTTAGTGTAAATGTCGGCGGTGGCGGTAGTAATTGTGCGGCATCTTTCTCTTACCAACCCACAGCAGCGGGTTCAATCGGATTTGCATCTAGTGTAACGGGTACAACAGGTGCTGTTTCTTATATGTGGGATTTTGGTGATGGAAATACAAATACAACAGCTAATCCAATCCATACTTATAATTCTCCTGCTAGTTTTTATTCTGTTTGTTTAACTATCTCTGATGCAAACAATTGTATCTCTACCTATTGTGACTCAGTCGTTATTAACAGTGGAAGTCTTTGTACAGCAGGAATGTTTTATTCAACAAACAACACATTGAATGCTAACTTTAGTGCAGCTGCTACCGGAACTGCGCCTTTCACATATGCTTGGGACTTTGGTGACAATAATATGGGAACATCAACAATCGCTAATCCAAGTTATACTTACGCAGCAAATGGAACTTACTATGCTTGTGTTACGATAACAGATGTAACAGGTTGCATATCAACAGATTGCAGTTCAGTTACTGTCAACGTTTCTACTTCTGGTTCATTAAATGTATTTGTTGTAACAGATACTTTATCAAATCTACCTACTCAAGCAGTTGTTTACTTAATCGAGCATGATACGGTAGCAGGTACGCTTACAGCTATTCAAATAGATACAGTTCAACAAGGTTTTACAGCATTTAATAATGTACCATTTGGTAATTATTTAGTAAAAGCAGCATTACTTTCAACAGATCCTAACTATGGTAGCTACTTTCCAACTTACTCTATTCAGTCTTTAACTTGGAGTGGTGCAACAGGAATTCCAGTTACTCCAAACTCAATTGGTTTCACATATATCGACTTGATTCAAGGTGCGAATGTAGGAACAGGTCCTGGTTTCATTGGCGGTTTAATCTCACAAGGTGCAAATCGTGGTCCTGGTGATCCATTTGTTGGTGCATTAGTTATCTTATACGATGCAAACATGAACCCTATTGGCTACACTTATACTGATGTAGACGGCGGATACAGTTTTGGTAACTTACCTTACGGTGTATATTATGTTTACATTGAGGAATTAGGTTTAGCAACTGCGCCAGTTGAAGTAACATTATCTGCAACTACTCCAACAATGGATCAAGTTCATTTCGATGTTGAATTAAACTCTGTAAGATTTACAAGTACAAACGAAACATTGTCTGTTTCAGGTTTAAAGGTTTATCCAAATCCTGTAACTAACCAATTATATATGCAATTTGAATTAGACCAGGCGATTGATGCAGATATTTCAATCATCAACGTAACAGGTCAAGTTTTCTCTAATTTCCAAAGAACGCTTAATGGCGGTAGTAACTTAATTGAAGTTTCTACAAATGAATTACCAGCAGGTGTTTACACTATCTTCCTAAAAAGTAAAGCTGGTGTTGTAACTCAGAAATTCATAAAACAATAATTTTCACAGTAGATTTATTTATTTAAGTACAAGTTATTTTGAACAGTCAGACGAAAGTTTGACTGTTCTTTTTTTGTTTTAAAGGAGAGAATCGAGCGCAAAAAACAGAGATTTTAAAATCCATTATACTCAATGAATTTCTAAATCGTTATTGTTAAAACATCTAACTTGCAGAGTTTTCAAAACTTGGTAAGTTTAAATTCACCCACAAAATTAATTATATTTTCCAAGTTTTGATACCAATAAGTATCGGTATTGCAAATCATCTATTGAAACTAAAATAACCACTTTACAATGAAGACACTGGCAAGAATCCAACAACTATTTTTTATTTTTTTAATGCTATTAATGTCTAATTCATTAGCAGCGCAAGATTATGTAACCAAAAATAACGCTTCCAAAAAAGCATACAAGGCTTATTCAAAAGCTAGTTTACACAATCGCTATTCTGAATACAATGAAGCTATTATTGAACTCGATAAAGCCATTGAAAAAGAACCAACTTTCATTGATGCTATTCTACTAAGAGCCGATTCTTATTATGCTTTAAAAGATTTTGCCAATGCGGAAAAGAACTTTGAAAAAATCATTTCCATTGCGCCACAACTTAATTTAAGAATCTATTATGCGCTTTCTATTGTCGAACAAAAACAAGAAAAATTTAGCGAAGCAGTAGCGCATTTAGAAGAGTTTTTAGCTTTTGACATTAAAAATGAAAAACTAAAAGCTAGCGCAAACAAATTGCTTGACAATTGCAAATTTGGCGCAGCAGCCAAAAAAAAACCAGTACCATTTAATCCTGTTAATCTTGGAGAAAACATCAATACGGACTTAGCTGAATATATGCCTGCATTAACCGCAGACGGAAAAACATTCATTTTTACAAGAAAACTAGTGTCTACAACAGGTTTTCAGCAAGAGGATTTTTATATTAGTGAATTAAAGGAAGATGGCACTTGGTCAGCGGCTAAAAACCTTGGCGAACCTGTGAACACTTACGAAAACGAAGGCGCAGAAACCATTTCAGCAGATGGAAAATTCTTGGTTTATACAGCTTGTAATCGACCTAGAGATTATGGAAGTTGTGATTTGCATTTTTCTGTAAATGTAAATGGGCAATGGTCAAAACCTAGAAATATTGGTCAATCAATTAATACGCAGCATTGGGAATCTCAACCCTCATTATCAGCTGATGGTAATACGCTTTACTTTGCGTCTGGTCGTCCAGGCGGAAAAGGTGGAAAGGACATTTGGGTAGCTACTCGACAGGAAAATGGGAAGTTTTCAAAACCTGTTTCACTCAGTATTAATACTAAGGGAAACGAGGAATGTCCATTTATTCATTCCGATAGTGAAACACTTTATTTCACTTCAACAGGTCATATCGGAATGGGCGGCGCTGATTTATATATGTCAAAAAAACAAGCGGATGGCACTTGGAGCAAAGTTATAAACTTAGGTTATCCAATCAATTCTACTAGCAATGAAGGTGCGCTAATTATCGGTATTGATGCCAAAACGGCTTACTTTGGTTCTGATAAAGAGGGCGGTTTTGGTGCAGTAGATTTATATAGTTTTGAAATGCCAACAGCACTTCGACCAAAACCTGTGACTTACGTCAAGGGAATTGTTTATCATGCTGAAACCAAAAAGAAACTCGAAGCTAATGTTTCGATTACGAATCTTGAAACTGATAAAAATATTCAAGCATTAAGGACACCGAAGTCTGGCGATTTCTTAATTTGTTTACCTGTCGGCGTAGATTATCGTTTTGGTGTAGAAAAGGAAGGTTTCCTATTTCATTCAGAAAACTTTGCACTCAAAGAAACAGGTTCAATTGACGAACCATTCGTATTAGAAATCTATTTGCAGCCTATTCCAAAAGTCGCTACAACGACGACAACCGACAAACCTGTTCCTATTTATAAACCTGTTATTCTGAAAAATGTGTTTTTTGAAACAGGTTCAGCGGCATTGCAGCCCATTTCAAAAACAGAATTGAATGTTTTGATTAAATTATTAAATGATAATCCAACTATGAATATTCAAATAAACGGACATACAGACAATGTTGGTGCGCCAAATGATAATTTAAGATTGTCTCAAAATAGGGCGCAATCTGTGGTTGATTATTTAATAAAAAATGAAGTTGTAGCTAGTCGTTTGCGTTCCAAAGGCTTTGGAGAAACGCAGCCTATCGGTAATAGTGAAACAGAAGAAGGTCGCCAAAATAATCGTAGAACAGAGTTTTTGATGTTTTAAAATATTATTTTTTAAAACATGGAGACACAAAGACACGGAGAAAATTAGTACTGATAACCAATAAGTTAACGCTATTTCTCCGTGTCTCCGTGTTCATTCTTACTTCTCACACCATACTGCTGTACATTTTAGAAAAGAGAGCAGAGAAAAGAGAACAGAGACAAAAACTGAAACTTCTAATTCATTGATTATCAACCTGTCCCGAAGTCTCGGCGATGAAAAAAACAT
>CAZMEH010000589.1:0-8659 GCA_964564885.1 uncultured Saprospiraceae bacterium
GAATAACCTGATAACGTTGCATTATCATCAGAAATACATTCTTGCGCTGTATTTGCAAGAGTAACTATTGGTAATGGATTGATTTGTATTGTTCTTGTATCTGAGTTTTGACAACCATTGATTGACTCAAAGTAAGTGTAAGTAATAACATGCGTTCCTGCTCCTGCAACTTGCGGATCAAAAACACCTGCAATACTATCTGTAATTCCTGTTCCAGACCAAACACCGTCAGCTGGAGAATTTCCTGTTAATGTAAATGACGTGCTGTCCGCACATATTGTAATATTAATACCTGCTTCGACATTTGGAGTTGGCACAATAAAAATAGAAGTCGTGTCTGAACGCTCACATGTTCCAGAACCAATCGTATAAATAACTGGATATGTTCCCGGTACAACTGAACCTGGATTAAATTGTCCTGTATTTGAATTTGAAATTCCCGAGCCTGCCCAAACTCCATTTGCAGGAGAAAAACCATTAATAATAAATGGCGCGTCATATTGACAAACCGTATCTAATCCGCCTGCACTTACGCTTACACTATCCACAACGGATAATTGCATCAAGCTAGAATCAATACAACCATTGACATCCGTATAAGTATATGTTAGGTTATAAGTTCCAACACCACCAGCAGTTTGTCCATTGAAAATACCATTACTAGCGTCTACAATACCTGTTCCTGCCCATGTTCCGCCTGTTGGCGTGTAACCAACTAATGTGATATCGTCTGGTGAAGTACATTCTTGAACTGGCCCAGTTGTAATTACATTCGGTAAAGCTGAAACCGTTACTATTTTGATATCAGAGTTTAAACAACCTGTTTCTACATTTGTATATTCGTAAGAAAGTGTGTGCGTTCCTGTTCCTGCGGTTACTGGATTGAAAGTATTTCCAACCACACCATTTCCAGACCAAATACCGCCAACTGGTGTAGCATTGTATAAGGTAAATATTGCCGTAGCTTCACAAACCAAAGTATCTAAACCTGCATTTACAACTGGTGTTGCGCCTACTGTGATAAAAGTTGTATCTGAGCGTTTACAGGTTAAAGAGCCCGCATTTATGGTATAGATGACTTCGTACGTTCCTGGAATAACAACACCAGGATTGAATTGTCCTGTGTTTGAATTGGTAATACCCGTTCCTGTCCAAGTACCGCCAGCTGGAGAAAAACCATTGATGATAAATGCTGCGTCATATTGACAAACAGTATCTAATGGTCCAGCTTCTACTGGTTCGCCATCTTCAATCGTAATTTTTAAAGTATCATTGTTTGAACAGCCATTTCCATCTGTGTAAGTATAAACCACTGAATAAAGTGTGTCGGCACTATTTTGAGCCAAACCACCTGCATTTGCACTATTGAAAATGCCACTGTTGGCATTTACAATACCTGCACCAGTCCAAATACCGCCTGCTGGATTATAGTTAGTTAAAGTTACATTACTAGGGGAGACACAATATAAATCTGTG
Organism: uncultured Saprospiraceae bacterium; assembly: GCA_964564885.1. GTDB lineage: Bacteria > Bacteroidota > Bacteroidia > Chitinophagales > Saprospiraceae > CAKZLL01. Next base: position 1,477 of record CAZMEH010000589.1, read on the forward strand.
CCATTAGTGGTAACAACAGGTAAAGTAGCTACCGTGATGACTTTCGTATCGGTGTTTCTACAGCCTGTTGTTAAATTTTCGTATGTATAAGTTAGAGTGAACATTCCTGTTCCAGATGCTAATGGGTCAAATATATTACCAGAAATGCCTGTACCAGACCATGTTCCACTATTAGGGAAAAATGCAACTAACGCAAATGAGCCTGTTCCTTGACAAACCGTTGTGTCATTACCTGCGTTAATTCCTGGGATGGATATTACTTCAATTGTTTTCGTATCTGATTTTTCACAAGAATTGACACCATAAGTATAAGTTAAGGTATGAATACCTAAACCAGCAGCAGAAGGGAAAAAGTTTGTTCCTGCTACGCCTGCTCCAGTCCATGAGCCTGTTCCGTCATTTGGAGAAAAACCAGTTAAAGCAAATGCACCATTATTAATACATAAAATATTATCAGGTCCAGCGTCTACTGTATCACCAAAAGTAACGGTAACGGTCGTTCCTGAACTATCAATACAACCATTTGGATCGGTATAAGTATATACTAAACTATAAGTCGTATCACCATTATTGAAGCCTAAACCACCTGCACTTCCTGTGTTGAATGTTCCCAAAGTAGCATTTATAATACCCGAACCAGTCCAAACTCCACCGCCTGGGCTATAACCTGCTAATTGTATGTCTGAAACATTATTACATTCTATAACCGTAGCAGCCGTAGAAACATTTGGTAAAGGATTGACCACTACTGTTCTGGTATCTGTATTAATACAATCAGAAACTGGGTCAGTATAAGAATAGGTCAAAATGTATGTTCCTTCTCCAATTGCAGGATTGAATGTTCCTGCGTTCACATCTGTGATTCCTGTACCAGACCATGTTCCACTTGCAGGAGAATTTCCTGTTAAGTTGAATGGATCATCACTAACACAAATTGCAAGGTCTACTCCTGCTTCTACAACAGGTAATGCTAAAACCGTTATGTTAAACGAATCTTTTTCTTCACAAGAACCACTTCCTCGGCTATATACTAGATCATAAGAACCTACATCTGCAACAGAAGGAAAGAAAAAGTAACCGCTATTATTAAAAACACCTGTTCCTACCCAAACACCGTTGGAAGGAGTCGCAATTAATTCTAAAGGATTACTTGAAATACAAACCGTTGTATCATTTCCTGCATCTACTACCGTTCCTGCGATAACGTCTATTTCTAAAGTATCTTGATTCGTACAACCATTACCGTCTGTATAATCATAAAAAACGTCGTAAGTTCCGACACCTGCTGTAGATTGAGAGTTGAAAATACCTGTTGGGTCGGTAATACCTGGTCCTGACCATGTTCCGCCATTAGGTGCTGCAGATAAAGCCACATCATCTGGGTCTAAACATTCGACTATATCATTTCCTGCATTTAAAGCAGGTAATGAAAAGACTCGAACTTCTCTAAGGTCTGTATTCGTACAACCGTTTCCATCGGTATAAGTATATACTACTGGAAAAACACCTGCGCCTGATACTGTTGGGTCGAATGTTCCTAAATTGACATCCGTTATGCCGACTCCTGCCCAAGTTCCGCCTGTTGGAGTTTCTCCTCCTAGCGTCATTAATCCATCATTATAACACAATGATGTATCACCCGATGCACTAACGACTGGTAAGTCATTGACCGTAATATCAATAGTTGACGTATCTGGACAAACCCTCGGATTATAAATATAAGAAACGGTATGCGTTCCTACTCCTGCTAATATTGGATTGAATGTTCCGTTGGTTGAGTTCGTAATACCAGTGCCAAACCAAGTTCCGCCTGTCGAATCTACACTTAGATTAAAAGCAGCAGCGTCAATACAGGTATTTTGATTACCATTGGCAGAAAGTGTCACTGGGTCTGGTGTGAACGGAATATAGAATGTAATCGTGTCTGAGGTGACCGTACATTCATTGGTGATCTCAACGATGACTTCATATGTTCCAGGATTGGAATATAAAATATTGGTTGGATTAGCCGCATTAGACGTTGCAGGTACTGCACCTGGGAATGTCCAATTATATGTTGAAATTGCTCCACCTCCTTCATCATAAAGCACATCTGGCGTATATAAGAAAATATCACAAGTCGGGTTAGTTGAACTTAAAGTAACCTTTGGACCATCCAAGACGATAATCGTATCAATTTGTGTTGTTGTAGTACATGGGTTAGTTGCCGTTAGAGTGATAATATAATCACCAGGCAAGATAAACTCCATCTGAGGATTAATAGAAGTATCCGATGTTCCATTAATGAAATTCGCTCCACCAATGACGTTGGTTTGAATTGTCCAATTATAGGTAACACTATCGCCATTTACATTATTATTAAAAATAACATCAATCGGCGCACAGCCATCGCCATTCGTTGGATCGGCTATTATAGGATTGGTTGTAAAAGAAAAGCCAGCTGCTGGATCATCTAGTATCCGAACCGTCATCGTATCATAATAATTACCACAAGTTGGTTCTGTAATGGTTAAAATAACATCATAGGAACCTGGGCCCGTAAAGACATGATTAGGGTTTTGGCTAAAAGAGGTATTCGTTCCGCCAGAGGCTGGATCTCCAAAATTCCAATTATATAAATAGACATTACTAAAGATATCTACAGGTGCAGGACACACCGAACTACCAAAACTAACGCCCGCAGTGGTATTTACATGCTCACAAACAATATCTGGCGAACTCGGCGTAGAACGTGGATTTGCAATAACCGTAATTGGAGATTCATTGGTGTGCTCAAAACAAGAATTTATAGCATAAAGTGTAATATCATAAGGCTGTCCACCTTGTGTAATCGTACAAGCAAAAGCATCTGTAAAAGTATAAACATGAGAAAGTGTATCGGTATTAGTTACCGTATCTTGCATTCCGTCGCCCCAATCTATTACAAAGAAATCAACACTGGGTGAGTTTGTATTGTTAGCAACATAAATGGTTTCGCCTTCACAAATATCGGCTGTTCCAACGACTACCATATTTGCTAACGGTCTAGTTAAATAAAGTACTTCATTAGTGTAAGTTCCTGTACAACCTCCATTATTGGCGGAAACTGTCACAGGATAAATACCATGTGCATTGTATTGATGAATATAAACCGAGTCTGGATAAGTCGTTATTGCGGTATTTCCATCTCCGAAATCCCAATTGTAACTCACACCAGAAACCATGTTATTAATCAAAAATGTAGCTTGTGTATATCCTAAATTATCAACAGGTACACATTTGTTCCAACTTCCTGAAACATCTATATTTAATGTTGCTAACGTATTAATTGTCATCGAATCCACACCAAAACAAAACGAACCAATGACTACGCTGTGAAGTGTGTCGTTACTATTTTTAACAGCAACATCTGCAAACATTGGAAAGGAAGGGCTTATAGTACTTGTATATACTAGACCTCCATTTTTATAATATTTCACAACACTGTTTTCAGAAGAAACACGTAAAGTATCTCCGTAAACATAACTTCCTGCATTATGTTTGTAAGTACCATTTTCATAAATACGTATCGTTCCATCTTGATAAGTTTCAATACCAAAATCAATAGAATTACGAGAATCATCATTACTATTGTTTCCTAAACCACAAGTCAAGCGGTTAGAAGTCAATCCTGCTAAAAACTCTACATACATATTATCCATAACAGACTGACTAGATTCTGCTCCTCCTGTATCGTAGTCGCTACCAGACGTCTTGTACAAACTGTTTCCAAATGTTGTAATATTTGCATGTACATTAGCCCAAGTTACTGCTTGTGGAGAATTGGATGGTGGGCTAGCTGTCACTTTTACATTATGAGTTCCGCCTGTAGAGTTTGGCGAAAATGAATGAGTAGCAACTGTTCCAGAAGCAGAATTGCTGGTAGAGGAAGGATCACCAAAATCCCATGTGTAAACATAACCTGGATCAGGATTAGTTACAGTGAAGGTGACATCTGTTTGTGCACAGACATTATTAGCGGATGCTGTAAAAGCAACTGCTGATGCTGGCACTGGACATTGTGCTTGCGCAAAATGTGCAGAAGAGATAAAAATTATTAAGGTACAAATTTGTGTAAAGTACTTCATTTCTTTATTGCTTTGGAAAACATAGTGATAGTCACCGCTTGTTCAGTGCGTTATCTTTTAAGATAAAAATGAAATCTGGAAAATATTTTATAAAAGATGAGATACAAAAAAATAGAAGGCTATTTTATGCGAATAGTCTTCTATTTCCTTACTCATTGTTTTTGTTCTAAACTTTAAAATATTGAAATGGAGTTTGCGCCAGAAAAGCGGTAACACTCCATGGAGTTTCTTCCTCGTCGATTTTTGCCGCCACGCCATCTTTTTCCAGAGCGACCATCATTGGGTGCGCCAAATAATGATGCTTTTTCAAAATTGACCATCAATGTCACTTCGTGTACACCGTTCGTACGAGGTCCTAAACCTGTTGTATTCAAATCGTAACTATATCCGAATGTGTATTTAGTATCTTCATTTAATCGCCCTTCAAACCCACCTGTCAGAATGATAGAATTGGTGTTTTGCAGTGGACTATTAAAGTCAATAAGACCTGTTTTATTTTGGAAGAATATACCTGCGTACAATGGATTGCTAATCGAGTAAACGCCCCAAGTAGTAATTTTTATATCCTGTTGCCAATCAAATTTAAAATTTGGAGAAAGGTATAAAATTCGTTTTTGAGCGTCATTAAATTTTACAATTTCAAACATGGTTCCAGCATGAAAAGTATAACGACGTGGGACAACAGCATCTGGGTCAAAGTGACCTTGAAGAGATTCGTTGGGTTCGTTGAGGTGATGTACTGCAAAACCAATATTATTATGTGTTTTTGTTCTTCGGAATCTACCTTCTGAACGCCAAACAATGCCAGCGTCAAAATCTGCGTAAGTTTTTGAATCTAAAATTGGTGCTGCTGTTGTTGAATAAATTGAGCCTAGGACAGGATGCAATTGATCGGAGAAAGTGAATTTTGACCAGTCTACCGTTTTCTGATAAAAATTGGTTTGAAGTCCAATATGAATATTACTTTTTCTACCTAAACGGATGATGTAACCGTAGACTAACCCAAAAGAAGTTGTTGTTAAAAAACCTTCTCCTTCTGTGTCTTTTGTAGCTATCACACCAAAACCACTACTTAAAAAAGGTTCTTGAATATCAGCCGTTACACTGTAAGTTGTAAAACCACCAGGTACATAATTCCATTGCGTACGATAGGCTGTACTCAAAGTGATTCCTGGTTGAGAACCTACGAACCCAGGATTGAGATAAGTTTTATTTGCATAGAATTGTGAAAACGCAGCATCTTGCGCTAATACAAAACTAGAAAGCAATATGAATGTGTAAGTCAGTAGTAGTTTATTCATGTTTCAAACATATTTTGAATTTGGGAGAAAGTAAAGCGCTATTTTCTAGATAGTGTGACTATTGAAAATATTCAAAATCGTGTTCAATGTGTTTTTTTGTTTTTTGAGATTATGACTGTACATAGTTATACTTCGTATAACTATGTACATAAAATATCCGTAACATTAAAATATTTTTTTACATGTTTTCAATTAGCATTTTTAAATCATCTAATTCAAGGCATAAATCACTAATTATCAATTATTTATTAATATAAAAAAAAACAATTCGTAATTAAAAAAATATGTTAGAGTTTTTTAGGAATATTTATCAAAATAAACAAAAAAATAGTTAATTGTGACATTAAACTTTTTTTGCAAAATTGGTCAAATAACAAGTTTTATTCTACATAAAGGACTAATCCTTTCAAGTAGCTACTTTCTGGATGGAAAATATTTACAGGATGATCTGCAGGTTGAGAAAGATGATGAAGTACCTTAATATTTCTTTTACTTTCTAAGGCAGCAGCCAGGATTGTATTATAAAATAAAACTCTATCTACTACTTGCGAACAGGAAAAAGTAAACATCAAGCCGCCGCTTTTCACTTTCTTAAAAGCTTCCTTGTTTAGTCTTTTATAACCTTGTACGGCATTATGACGTGCTTTGATACTTTTAGCATATGCTGGCGGATCAACAACAACAATGTCGTATTCCATTTCAGATTGTTTCAGAAATGTCAACACATCCATAGCAAATGATTCGTGTTTTTCTTCAAAATTATTGAGTGCTACATTTTGATTAGTTAACTCAATAGCCGTTTTTGAAACATCTACAGAATGTACTAAACTCGCACCTGCTGCTAAAGCATAAATTGAAAATCCACCTGAATAACAAAATGTATTTAAGACGGTATTGTCTTTGGTAAGTTCGGCAAGTAATTGTCGATTATCTCGTTGGTCAAGAAAGAAGCCTGTTTTTTGACCTTTTTCCCAATCTATTTTGAAAATTTGATTATTTTCTAAAACCGTATTTGCAGGATTTTCACCAAGCAAATATTTGTTCTCCATAGACTGCCCATAATTCTTTGGCAAAGTTCCTTTACTCTTATCGTAAATGACACTAATCTTATCTCCGAGAACTTCTTTTAATGCTTTTGCGATGATATCTATACGCTGATGAATACCTATTGAATGGCATTGAATAACTGCCGTATTATTGTAAATATCAATGATTAAACCAGATACATTATCACCTTCTGCGTGCATTAACCTATAAGCATTTGTTGCTTTATTTTCAGTCAAATCAAGGCGCTGGCGCAGTTGGAATGCTCTTCCTATTGTTTCTAACCAGAAAGAAAAATCAATATCACATTTTACAAAGGATAAGATTCGAATGGCAATCGTGTTGTCTTGAAAATATCCTGTCGCCAAATATTGATCGTCGTATGTAAATACTTCTACAATGTCTCCGTCTTTCAAATCCTTATCTTTCCGCTGAATTGCTCCAGAAAATATCCATGGATGATTACGTCGTACGGCAGCGTCTTTATTCTTCTTTAAATGAACCTTTGAATACACTAGTTTTATCTTTTCGATGGTTGCTTATTTTGATACGATTAGTCTGTACATTTGTTTCAACAAAACCGTTGAAGCAGAACGTGCAAATTACCGTGACAAAGTTAGATGTATTCAATCAAATATTCGTGACATTATCCGAATATATATTTTTTAAAAAAAAGAATAATGTTGTTTTGATGACATTATTAGGTATTAGGTATTAGGTATTAGGTATTAG
>CAZMEH010000590.1:0-4976 GCA_964564885.1 uncultured Saprospiraceae bacterium
ATGAAATTTATTACTTTAACTACAAGCCAAACATCAAACGTTTTAGAATGCCTTTACAACGTAACTAAGAATATATATCTTAGTTACGAAACTTACTACTTACTACTTACTACTTAAACCGCAAATGCTTAATCACATGAAAAAGCAAATCATCATCTTTATACTTAGCGTGTAATGCAAAAGGTTGATTATTATCAAAAATCACATCCGGTTCAACGCCATTTGTTAAAATATCTCGCCCGTCTAGCATTTGCATTCGACCGACAGGAATGACTAAAGTTGATAAATCGTTCAAGGTAAAAAAGCTATAAATCAAACCTTTTCCATTTGTTCGCTGACCAAAAACCGTTGCTCTATCGTAATATTGCAAAACGCCAGCCAAAGCTTCCGCAACGCTTGCCGTTCCACTATTCACCAATACAGTAACAGGCAATTCACAACGTTGAGTCGTTGTAGAAGCAAACATTTTAATCGCACTATTTTTAGCTTGCGAAAACGCCATCGGCTTCTGACCAATGAAAAGACCCGCAACCGCTTGCGCTTCATTGACCAAACCGCCAGGATTGTGTCGAATATCCAAAACGATATTTTTCACGCCTTTTTTCTTCATCTCCTCTAGGATTTGAAGCACTCGCATACTACAACCTGCGCTAAATTGAGGAATCCAAATAACACCTGTTTTCTGTCTTTTATATTTAACCGTTCGATAAAATGGATTCAATGGCATTTCTAGCTTTTCAATCTCTAAAGTAAAATTCTGAAAGCCATTATTTCGTTCGATTTTAATATTAATAATATCACCTAATTCTCCTCGCATCAATGCCGTCACTTCCTGCAACCTCTTACCTTTTACTTTTTCACCATTGATTTTTCTAATAATATCTTTTGGTAAAATACCTGCTTCAAACGCAGGAGAACCAAACATCGGCGTGATGACAACAACCTCTTTCGTCGCTTCATCAATATCAACACTAAATAATTCAGGCAAGCCAATTCCAATTGATGTTGGCGACATCGCTTCTTTATAAAAACCATTGAACGCTTCTGGCGTCAGACAGCGCAAAGCAGGATCATTGATAGATGCAAATACATTATTAATAATATTTTGTGGTAATTCTCCATTCAATGCGGCGATAAATGCCTCCTTCTTGGTTGTATCCCAGTTTTCAACAGCATGATAAGTAGTATCGTAATAATTTTGCTCAATGTTTGCAAAGGCTTGACGAATCACTTCGACAGGTGGAATTTGAGCTTTTGCAGCTATACAAAAATTAAAAATGGCGAAAATAAACAGTAAATTCTTCAATATATATTGATTTATAAGAGCATGTTTTAAAACCCTATCCATCTTAAAAACGATCGACAATCCTTAATATTCTTAGATCTTTGAAAAATCCCGTGGAAGTTTCAAAAATCGGCGGACGGCAGACGGCAAGTCATTTTTATTGCTGATTTTCTCTAAAAATTATATTTCCATAATAATTTCCAGAGAACCAATATTTGTTCTGACAGCCGTAGGCGTTCCGACATCCCGAGTGCTCGGGAGGTCTGACTTCTGACTTCCAAAACATAAAAATAGCGATTCTCTAATGAAAGAGAATCGCTATCTGATTTAAATGTTAAACCATGTCAGATAAACCTGACGATACAATTATTGACTAGAACTGAACATTTACAGTTAAGTTAAAGATAGTACCTAATTGACTAAATTGGTAACCGTCATACGTCATTTGAGAATAACGTTGGTTGAAAGTAATCAAGTTAGACTGATCTTTTAAGAAAGCAGCATCATCCAATAAAGCTTCAGAACCATCATCAGCTCTGAATTCCCATGTTGGCAAAACATTCAATAAGTTGTTGATATTGAATGCAATAGTTGTTTTCTCTCCTACCTTATAGCTAATTGCTAAGTCAGTAACAATTTTAGGAATAAACTCTGTATAAAGACCGTCAGCTAAACCTTGTTGTCTAAATGTAGTTGTTCCGAAGTAAGTATTGTTCAAAGAAGCAGTGAATTTGTCCATTCTGTAGCTAATACCTAAGATAGATTTAAATCTAGGGCGAGAAGTAAAGAATAATGCTTCTTGTGTAGCATTAGAAACACTTTGACCAGATTCTTCTACTAATGCAGGATTCTTAACGTCTCCTACTCTTTCATTCTGAATAGTGTAGTTACCAGAGAAATTGAAATTCATCTTACCAGGACCAGCAGTAATATTTCTATAACTTGCAACGAAGTCAATACCAGAAGTTCTAGTATCCAAAGCATTCACGAAGAAACTCAAGTCAGAAACATTGTTTTCTTGAAGAATTAGATCCAAAGGAGTATCACCAGCAGCAGTACCACCAATTTCAGAACTTAAAATAACTCTATCTGTAACAGAAATGTTATAATAATCTAAAGTAAAGCTAAAGTTGTAATTTGGCTTAATACCAATACCTACAGTAGTGTTAAATGATTTTTCAGGCTTCAAATCAGGTAAACCTAATAATCTTGCTTCTCTAGAAACGTTATTAATCAAACCACCAATTTGGATACCTTGACCAGGAATAAAGCTATACTGAGATTTCTGAGTGTAAATCTGGTGTAAAGTTGGTGCTCTGAAACCAGTAGAAGCAGAACCTCTAAGAGTTACTTTGTTGTCAGCCAACTTATAACGAGAACTTACTTTCCAAACAAAAGCAGAACCGAAATCACTATAGTTTTCTGCACGAACAGTACCATTGATTAAGAAATCATCAGTCAAGTCCAATGCAATATCAGCGTATCCACCAAAGTTGTAACGGTTGAATTGACCAGAGTTTCTTGGATCATTACCTGCAAATGAATCTCCACCACCATCTTCGTAAGAAGACTCAATACCTTCGATTACTGTAAATGTTTCGCTTCTAAACTCAGAACCGAATGCAACACCTACCATATCAGATAATCTTTTAGTAACATCGATATTACCTACAACATGTTCAAATCTAGTACCACCCACATCAAAAATCAATGGACTGTTTTCTCTATATTTGTTTGAACCGTCTGCATTCAATGTACCATTTCTGTTATGAGAATTTCTTACTAAGTAAGTTTGCTCATTACCACCAATAGTTAAACTTGCATCAGAAATCCAACCATTCTTTTGGTTTCTAAAACCAATAGTTGCATTATAATCATTCAAGTCACCATCAAAAGTTGGAATATAACCAATATACTCACCATTCTCTCCGTTAGGGAAGAAATCAGCTAAATATGGAAAGTCAGCTTCCGTTCTCCAGTAAGGAGTTCTGTAATTAGCGAAACTGTTTACTTTTTTGTAAACATAAGCAGCGTTACCATAAAACTCTGTATTCTCAGAAATTTTAGTACCAAAGTTCATAGAGAACTTAGCAGCAGTTGTTTCAGGATTACCATTGATATTACCTGCATCTGGGAATTTAGCTAAAAATGCTTCAACGTCAGCAATGTCAGCACCAAAATCACCAGCTTCACCAGCAGCATCTACTATACCTGGACGATTAGTTAATTCTCTTTTTGACAAGTCAATAGTGTAGTTAAAGAAACCATTCTTTCCTAACTTAGAACCATTGTTCAATGCGATACCATAAGTTTCTCCATCACCAGCACTTGTTATACCACCAGTAAAAGTTAAACTACCGTTTTCATAATCATCTTTCAAAATGATGTTCATTACACCAGCGATTGCATCAGAACCATACTGAGCAGAAGCACCATCTCTCAAAATTTCTACACGCTTGATTGCTCCTTGTGGGATAGCTGAAATATCAGCACCTGTTTCACCACGACCTGGAGAAGTCTGTACATATAATAATGCACTTGTGTTTTTACGCTTACCATTAATCAAAATCAACGTACGAGAAGGTCCCATATTTCTGATTTCATAAGGATCTAATAATGCAGTTGCATCATTAACTGGCGTATTAACCGAGTTGAAAGAAGGAATTGCAAAAGTCAACGCTTTATCTAAAGAGTTTTGACCAGTTGCAAATAAATCCTTAGCAGTAACTACATCAATTGGAAGTGGAGAATCAGTAGAAGAACGAGGTGCAGTACGAGAACCCGTAACTACTACACTGTTCACACTAATACCTTCTAACAATTCAATATCAAGTGTTTGGTCTGTACCTTCTACCATAGTAACAGTAGCAGTTTCTGTACCGTAACCTGTGTAACTTATTTGAATTAAATAAGTACCTGGTGCTAAAGTCATGCTGTAGTTACCTTCAACATCAGTAATTGCACCAGTAGTTGTACCTGTAACAGATACACTAGCCCCAATAAGAGCATCCTCGCCACTGGTAATTTTACCAGAAAGCGTTTGCGCATTTAAGGCAATTGGTAGTGACAATAATAGTACTACCGCAAGTGTTAATAATTTTTTCATAAAAACAGTTTTGAAATTAGCTACGCTGTGTTAAGTTTAATGAATGAATTTGATACGGTATAATTAACCATAAAAGTTCATCAAAAAAATCAGACAATGTAGGGACTCTTTTTTAGAGTCTAAATATTGACAATTTGGTTAAAAAAATAAAATTACTCTTTGATTAATACAGTTTTAACTTCCATTCAACCTGCATCAGTTGATTGGTGTATTATATATTATGTCTTGTTTTATTTGTTTAGTGAAAGCTGAGGAAAAGAGACAAAATGTTAAGAAAACTTATTTTATAAATCCTTTATGTTCTATAAAAAAAATTTCATTTGCGTTATGTAGTCGTTCTGACACGGCAAATATATAAAAATAATATCATTTTGACAATTACCTCAATATAAATATATTTGTTATATGGATTTAATAGAAAACAGTGGAATATTATCCAATAGAATCAGTTTATAAATTTTACTTTGGTTGGAAGAAATCGAAAACATTTTCCTATTCAATATATAGGAAGCCATTCTAGTGATAGAGTTTATATAAAACATGTGAAAATAAGGTCTAATTTCATAGTACTATACATTTTTATTT
>CAZMEH010000591.1:0-1704 GCA_964564885.1 uncultured Saprospiraceae bacterium
ATCATACCGAATTTTAATAAAATAAAAATAATGCAGCGTAGATTTTATGAAGGTGAGGAAAAGCATCATCTAAATAAAATAATATTTTCAGCAAATCAGTAAAATGTATTCAAAAAACAGTGAAATAGTTAAATCTATAATTTTTGAAATCTATACCTTTGTATTAGAGGTTTTAAGAACTTCTGGTTCTTAAAAAAATCCTACGGTAAAAGATTTTCTGTAAAAAAATGCTTTTCCGTGTGCCGTCAGCCCACGAGAAATCGTGGCAGGCTGTGCGCCGTCAGCAGATTTTTAAAGCTTTCACAGGATTTATCAAAGAACAAAACTTCTAACTTACAATTCAAATTTTTATAAAGAGGATTTTATGTTTTTAAAACAATTTGGCGGAAAAGTATCGAAAGAACTTATAAAACAATACGAGCAATCAGATAATTGGAAAGACGGTGCTTTTCAAAACCTGGAACACACGGATATGTCAATGGGTTTTAGTAAAATACCAAGTATAATTTTCAAACAAATGACTAACAAGGCATTGAGAACGCCTAAAGAGCCATTGCCAATTGAAGCATTTGATAAGGCTGCGTTTCTTGCGCCTTCGGACAAGACAAAATTTATTTGGTACGGACACGCAGTTGTTTTGATGCGCATGGGCGGCAAAACGATATTGATTGACCCGATGTTAGGGTCGGATACAACGCCGATTGCGCCAGTTGCAAATAAGCGTTTTTCTGAAAATACATTAGATTTAATTGATGATTTTCCAGAAATTGACTTGGTTCTGATGACACATGACCATTACGACCATTTGGATTACGCCAGTTTTCAAAAGCTGAACGGCAAAGTCAAGCATTATTTTGTAGCATTAGGTGTAAAAAGACATTTAGTATATTGGGGCATTTCAGCAGATTTGATAACAGAATTTGACTGGTGGGAAACAAAAGAATTTGGTGGAACGGAGATTACTTTTACGCCAACTCGCCATTTTTCAGGTCGTGGATTGACCGATGGATCTAAGTCGCTTTGGGGCGGCTGGGTATTCAAAACAGCCAATGAAAAAATTTGGTTTAGCGGTGATGGCGGATATGGAGAACATTTCAAAGAGATAGGAAAACGTTTCGGTGCGTTTGATTTTGCATTTATGGAATGTGGACAATATAATGACGATTGGCACAAAATCCATTTGTTTCCAAACGAAAGCATACAAGCAGCGATGGACGGAAAAGCTAAAAAAATAATGCCTTTCCATTGGGCGGGTTTCAATTTATCTTATCAACACACTTGGACAGAACCTGTCGAGGAATTTATTAAAGCCGCACAAAAGCAAAATATTGATTATTCTACGCCGCCATTAGGCAAGATTTTCAATATTGACTCCATAGAGTTAGATAAATGGTGGACTAAATATTAAAAACTTTAAACACAAAATAATAAGATACCCATTTGGTGACTTTAAGTCGAATGTCGTCAACTTAGCGTTAATTAATTGTTATAAGTAAAGTGGAATTGTTTCAAATAATTCACTAATCAGACCTAATATATTTTGGAAACTTATCGTACCCATATAGATGGACAATTATTATTTTCTTGCTTTTACAACCCTGAAAGGGTTGAATATGAGTAGCCTCGGGTGTGAACCCGTGGTTAAAAGGTGAAAACTAACGAACTCTGAAAGAGTTCTACACTAAATCAACAAACTATAATTGT
>CAZMEH010000592.1:0-5414 GCA_964564885.1 uncultured Saprospiraceae bacterium
TCTAAAATTATTCTACTGTGATTAAGACTTCCTCCTGACGTAGTAATTATTTTTCCATTTCTGAATTCACTTTTACAACTCGCCATTTCTTCGAGTTTAAAGTATTCTTCAACGGTATATAATTTTTCTTTTGTTAATACTTCGGCTACCATTTTTTTGTATTTAAAGTATTTTATAATCCTCCTTTCCAAATATCGGTAAAAATTTACAGTTTAGCAACACTACAATAAAACCTTACTCAACAAATAATCCACACAAAATAAGTCATATGACCGATTCAAATAAAAAATTCGTTTACGATAATCTTTTTTAGAATATTTGCGTTTTGATTCTATAATAAACAAGTTTATAAATATTCAACATACAAAACTCATTTACAACTATGAGAAATCTATTCATATTAGCCATTTTGGTATTCAGTATATCATCAGTACAAGCGCAGAAAGCACCGACCTATACGACAAAGTCTGATGCGCAATCTGTTAACATCTTAAAGAAAGTTCACCAAAAATATGGTGCATATTCGTCTATGCAGATGGATATTAAACTAACGGTTAAAAGTGGTAAAAACTCGGATATTCAGACATCTAAGCTATCTGTAAAAGGTGATAAATTCAGAATGACGAGTAAGGCGCAAGACATGGCTTCGGATGGTAAAATCCTTTGGAATCATCAAAAAGCATCTAAAGAATGTTATATAAGTAACCCAGAAGAGGAAGAAATGGGTATGTTTGGCTCGCCAGATAAGATGCTAAAAATGTATGAAAAAGACTTTATTTCTGCGTTGATAGCTACCGTTAAAGAAAATGGTCGTACGGTTTATAAGATAGAATTTAAACCAAAATCTAAGAATAGCGATTTCACAAAAGTTCGTTTAACGGTTGATAAAGCAACTTCTAGGGTAAATAGAATTAAGATGTTTGATAGAAGTAATACGCATTACACGATTGAAATGTCTAACTTCAAAACAAATGCAGCTATCAATTCAAGTAAATTTGTTATCAATACAAAAACACTTCCTAAAGGAACAGAAGTTATTGATATGAGATAAACTGATTGACGATTGTAGCCTACAAATAACTTGTAATGAAACTAGAAAAGCCAACGATTCTTAGGAATTGTTGGCTTTTTTTATTTGTATTCAACTAATTGACAACTTGATTGGCAAATGCTCTATATCCGTTTTGAACACGGTCGATAAATGTCGTTTTACTGATGCTGCCACTTTCATATAGATTCATGTCGGGATTATAAGCCCTGACATATTTATCACTCCAAATAACGATTTCCAAAATAATCGGAGCTAAATTTATTCCCTTTTCAGTCAGCAAATAAATATTCTCTTTTTTGTTTTCGGGTAATTTTCGTTTGGTAATCATATCAAGCGATTCCAACAATTTTAATCTTGCCGATAGTAAGTTAGTCGCTATTCCTTCATCAGATGCAACGATTTCTTTAAAAGTTTTCTTATTCTGCAATAGCATATCTCTGACAATAAGCAATGTCCATTTATCGCCTATCAAATCTAATCCAGAAGCTATAATACAAGTAGAACGAAATTTTTTTACCATAATTTATTGAGTATTACTTTAAAATGTAAAGTAATTTATTATTTTTACTTTAAATTTTAAAGCAATTTAGCATTTTTAATTTAATTACTCATTTATTCAACAAGAAAATATCCGTTAATATGTTAGCAGGACATTATACTACCGCTTTAGTCGCTTACCAAAAGTATCCTAAAGGAACTTTATTGTACTTTCTAATTGTTTCACAACTACAAGATTTACTGTGGTTTACATTTCATTACTTAGGTCTTGAAACGACTGGACCAGAAGATGTATTCAACACAACTTTGAGCAATATGACTGTCGAGATGCTTTACAGCCACGATTTAGTTCCTCAAATATTTTGGGTGATTATCATTTTCTTAATCGGTAAGTTCTTATTTAAAGATAATAAAGTTGGATTAATCGGAGCTGCGTTAGTCGTTGGACATTTCGTTTTAGACTTCTTTTCAGGTCATCCACACCACATTTTTGGAGTAGAAACACCTCACGCGGGACTAGGACTTTATGCGTCAAATGTTTTTCTAGCTATCGGAATTGAAGTTGTTTTTTCTGCTGCTATTCTTTGGTACTTCTTTAAAGAAGAAGCTAAAAATGGCATTGAACGTACTTCGAAAAACAAAATGTCAATCATCGGTTTATTTGTTTTTGGTATTCTCTTTATGCTAAGTATTGCGACGGTTTCGTTTAGAGAATTGTTTGGTATACCAGAATTAGATTTAGGTTTCAATTCAAGTGTGCCTATTTTAGTCATGACATATGTTGGAATGATTTTATACCTGAATTATTTCGTACCGAAATTCACGGTTAAGAAGTAAGGGTTCTTTAACATTTTTTACCAAAATGAATGTTTTTGCTATCCAATGGGTCATGACCACGTTGGACGAAATGACAATAATTGTCAAAGAACCTAGAACCTAATTAAGCAATGTATAAAAAAACACAACCAAAGGAATTTAGCTTCTCTTGGTTGTGTTTTTTTATAAATCAGTTTCACATTTTCTGACACCTTACGTCTCAAAAAAACTACTTTTCTTCTCGATAAGGCTTAAACGATGACCAAATTGGCTGATTTGGAAATGGTGCCACAATATTGATTTCCTTCTTATTAATCGGATGCGCAATTGTTAAAAATCGAGCATGCAAGTTAATCGAACGGTCTTTATTGGTGCGACGAAAACCGTATTTGATATCACCTCTGATAGAGCAATTGATAGAAGATAACTGAACTCTAATCTGATGATGGCGACCAGAAAACAAATGTACTTTCAGTAGATAAAAATTATCGTTCTTACCGATAATTTCATAAGTCAACATGGCTCTTTTAGCCGCCGGACGTTCCTCCTCGAAAGAATGAGACTTATTGAATTCCTTATCTTTCTCCAAGTAACTGATGATTGTTCCTTTATTTTCTGGCGGCTTTGAATCCACCACAGCATAGTACACTTTTTGAACCGTTCGTTGTTCAAATTGTGAAAATAACGGGATAGCAGCCTTGAGATATTTCGCAAAAATCACCGCACCACTGACCGGCTGATCTAACCGATGTATCAATTGTAAATCACAATCTAAATGTTCTTGTACCAAATCATACAGCGATTTTTTGACCAACAAACCACGCTGAATCGCAATGGTTGGCGGTTTATTGACAACAATAATATCATCGTCTTCGTATATTGTCCAATCTGGATTGTATTCTTTAATTTTTATCATTATATTTTATATAGAGCAAAGATGAGAAAACATAGAACAGAGATAATCTCATACTTCTATTCTATGTTCTCAGCAGAAAATGGCTTTTTATTGTTTCTGTTTACCATAACCCAAGTTATGACGCACTCAATGATAATTAAAATAAATGCAATTAACCAACCTAAAGGTATTTTTTCTTCTTCAAATATTCTGTAGTCTTTATCAAAAGGTTTTTTTTGCTTAAATTGCTATTCAATTAATCACTATTAAAATTATAAAATTCATGAAAAAAATCCACCTTACATTAGGTACAATTTTGCTTTTAACTTTATGTTTTAATACGCAAACAATAGCGCAAACCGCAGGCTATAATTTCAAATTGGAAAAAGCCTTATCTGCTACACCAGTCAAAAACCAACAAAATACAGGAACATGTTGGAGTTTCTCAACGACTTCATTTGTTGAATCTGAATTGATTCGCATCGGTCAAGGAGAACACGATTTATCGGAAATGTACACCGTTCGTCAAATTTATTTAGAGAAAGCTTTGAACTATATTCGTCGTCAAGGAAAGGCACAATTCAGTGAAGGAAGTTTATCTCACGACGTTATTAATATCGTTAGAAAATATGGTGCAGTTCCAGAAAGTGCGTTTAACGGTTTGAATAATGGTGATATAAAATACAATCATTCAGAACTCGAAGCAGTGCTTCAAGGAATGCTTGATGGTATGATTAAGAATAAAGGTAACTTATCTAATCATTGGAAAAATGCTGTTGAAGCTATTCTAGATGTGTATTTAGGAGAAGTACCCGCAGAATTTAAATACAATGAAAAGTCTTATGATGCAAAATCATTTGCGGATAAAGTGTTAAAAATCAATCCTAATGATTATATCGAATTGACTTCATATGAACATCATCCGTTTTATAAAGCCTGTGTGCTTGAAATTCCAGATAATTTCTCAAATGGTTTCTATTATAATGTTCCGCTGGCAGATTTGGAGAAAATCACAGACAATGCTGTAACATTAGGTTATACCGTAGCTTGGGATTGTGATGTCAGTGAGAAAGGTTTTTCTCAGAAGAATGGTTTGGCTATTCTACCAGCAAAAAGCTGGAATGATATGACAAAGGACGAGAAAAAAGCAGCATTTAAAGTACCCGTTCCACAAATGGAGGTTGACCAGGCGATGCGTCAATCGACTTTTGATAATTATTCAACAACGGACGATCATTTGATGCATATTACAGGAATTGCGAAAGACAGCAAAGGAGACAGCTATTATCAAGTGAAGAATTCTTGGGGAGAAAGAGGAGAATTTGACGGTTACCTTTACGCATCAAAAGCATATTTTCAGTTAAAAACTGTTGCGGTAATGGTTCATAAAGATGCTATTCCTACACAAATTAAGGAGAAATTAGGATTATAGGCAAAAGTCTTTATTCACAAATAAAAAATCGACACGGTTTTAAAAACCGTGTCGATCTGAATATCAAATACTTGTACGCTAACATTATAGCAATTCAACCACTATAACAATCCATTTAATTTGTTGGCAAATAATTATCTCTAAAAGTTCCATAACGAATAAAACCTTTATCCGTTCCGCCGCAGGTAATATCTTCAGCCGTTTTTAAAAAAAATGGTTCTCTAGTATCTTCAAATGTAGTTCCTGTAGGATGAGGATGACGTTGATACCAAAGGTTATTTGCTAAATAGGCATCTTCAATCGCTACACCCATTTCGCTGGCATCCGCATTGGTTAGACATAAAATACTCATTCCATATTGATCAGCTTCAATCGCTTTGTCAGCATTTCTTGCTTCATTATAAAACAAGTAAAGCATACTTAACGCTTTCTGATCTTCTCCGCCGTAAGAAACCTCCAATAAAACGTTAAAAGCATAATTGTCATCTATGATTTTCATATGATAGCCCTTGTCTGCATAAGAAACTTCATGGGCCAATATTCCCATCAATTGAGCTTCATTCTGTAGACTTTTTAACATACCTGTATAAATATAAATCTGACCTCCAATCGTAGTAAAACAGTCAACTATATTATCATTATGTATAATATGGATATTCCAATCATAGCTTTCCCTACGTTCCATATAGTTTGTTCCCAACAATTGTACTTTTACACTATTG
>CAZMEH010000593.1:0-4317 GCA_964564885.1 uncultured Saprospiraceae bacterium
TGAATGGTATCACCTTTTAATATTTCTGCATCTTTATTAATAAATATATTTTTGTGATTTTCAAAAGAAAGAATTCTGCTATCTACAAAGGATTTGCCAGTTTTATTACGAGAAGTTAAGAGCGATGTATTCATAACCTCAATATTACTTGCTTGAGGCGGCACTGTAATATCAAATAAAATTACAGTGCTCTGTATTAGACATAATACAATCCAAATATTTTTCAAATAGTTATTCATAATCAAAGTAATTTAAAACCACCTTAAAAAAATTAAGAGAGAGTTCATTTAAGATTAGATATAGAAATAAGTAGAACAGGCGATATTTATAGCAAATACATCGTTCAAACATTATAAACACCGCTTGTCATCACTTGTAGTCACAAAATGTAAACTAGGACTTGTAACTGATACTTATATTTACGTCGGAATGAAATAGATCTTATTAGAATTAACGGTCTCTAAATAGTATAAGTTTGCGAGGTGCTTGAATGGTAAAATTCTAATTTCTTCGTGGTTCATGTCTTTCGGTTTTGGTTATCAGTATTATTCAATCTTACATAAGTATATTGTTTTATTATTAAAAAATCAACCACTTTATTTGTCCATACAACCATTTTTCATGAGCGAATTACCTGATTCACTATCCAGTAGAGTTGTCATTTGACCACTCTACTTAGTCTGTCATTCCATAATTTCAACTCATTTCGTCTAAACAAAAATTAGATTGGTACTTTATTTTTTTTAAAAAGGTTCAAATGATTACCTTTGCGGTCAATTAATAATTAAGGAACGTATAATTTAATATTTTGGACGTTTCTAAATACTAAACAGGAAGTAGAAATACTATGGATAGGAATACAGTGATTGGTTTTGGGTTGATTTTCTTGCTTATGATGGGCATGACTTATATGAATCGCCCAACAGAGGAGCAACTAGCAGCAGCAGAGCAAAAGAAAGACTCTTTGGAGCAACTAAAGCTTATCGACACTACTCAGCAATTAGTAAAAAGTGATACAACTACTACTATTGCAGAACAAGTAGCTCAATTGGATGATACAGAAAAAGTAAAAGCATTATCGGCTGATTTCGGTGGATTCGCTAATTCTGCATCAGGTGAAGCAAAAGAAGTTTCTATTAAAAATGATGTATTTGAAATTATTTTTAATACGAAAGGTGGTAGTATCAAGGAAGTAAGATTAATAGGCTTCGAAAAGTTTGTTAAACAAAAAGATAATACTTTCTTGAAAGCGCCATTGTCTTTAATGGATGATGCTAAGAATAGGTTTGAATATATTTTGCCAGTTGCAGGTTCTACAAAAGGAACGGTTAAAACGAGTGATTTATATTTCACACCAACTATTGAAGGTAAAACAATCACATTTAGAGCAAGCGCAGGAAACGGTAAATACTTTGAACAAAAGTATGCTATGGTTTCTGACGATGAATATACATTAGATTATAATGTAGCTTTTGTTGGCTTGGATAAAGTTATTCCAGATAATTATAAAACCGTTCAGTTGAATTGGGATAATTATTTAGAAAAATTAGAGAAAAACGCTTCTTATGAGCGTTCACAATATTCTGGCGTTCATTATAGAACAAAAGAAGAAGACTGTTCTTGCGTTGGAAACGATGTAAAAGACTTTGAAGGAAAAGAAGTAGAATGGATTTCAAGTGCGCAGCAGTTTTTCAATACGACAATCATCGCTAAAAGTGCCTTTACTACTGCAACAGTAGAATCAAAGCCATTGGAAGAAGAAGATGAGAACTTAAAATTGAACTCTGCACAGATTCAAATTCCTTTCGGTCAAAGTGCTGATGAAACATTTGCGATGCAAATGTACATTGGGCCAAATGATTTCGATGTTCTTCGTGAATTCGATAACGAAATGGAAGATATCGTTGAATTTGGTTGGGGCATTTTCGGGACAATTAACCGTTGGGTTATTCGTCCAGTTTTCTCCTTTATCAGCATTTATATTCCAAATGCAGGTATTGCTATTTTGATTTTGACATTGCTAGTGAAAATGGTTTTATATCCATTGTCTTACAAAATGTACTATTCTCAAGCGAAAATGGGTGTTTTGAAACCAGAGCTAGAGAAAATCAAAGAACGCACAGGCGATGATCAGCAGGCGTATTCTGCGGAACAGATGAAGCTCTATCAACAAACAGGCGTGAATCCGCTCGGAGGTTGTATGCCGATGGTGCTACAAATGCCAATTTGGTTTGCTTTGTATCGTTTCTTCCCAGCGTCAATTGAGTTCCGTCAAAAGAGCTTCCTTTGGGCAGATGATCTATCTTCTTATGATGCCATTGCAACATTTGACGTTCCATATTTAACATCAATGGGCTTAGATCACATCAGTTTATTTACCATTCTTTGGGCAATCAGTACATTAGTGTATACTTACTATAATACACGTCATATGACAATGCCTAATCCGGCAATGAAGTATGTACAATACTTGATGCCGATTATGTTTATTTTCTTCTTTAATAGCTTTGCATCTGGTTTGACGGCTTATTTATTGTTTAGTACAATATTGAACATTACTCAAACTATTTTGACTAAAGAGGTGTTGATTGACAAAGAGAAAATCAAGAACTTGCTAGAAGAGAATAAAAAGAAACCGAAGAAAACTTCTGGTTTTCAAGCTAGACTTCAAGACGCAATGAAGCAGCAGGAAGAAGTGAAGAAAAAACAAGCACAGGAAAAAACAGACAAAACTAGAAATAAGAGAAATAATCGTACTAAATAAATTTTTAAAAATCTGTTGTTAGTTCGTCCTGCGACTAACAATCGGTGTTTTTAAAAATTTAGGAATTAACATTATAAAGCAAAACGCATTAGGACTTAGGTCTTAATGCGTTTTGTTTGTATAATGAAGTGTTTTTTAAAAAAATATGATACTATTGTAAAGTCAAACTTAATCCAGAATAAAACGGTATAGCCAAATTAAAAAACCTATAAAGTAGTTTAAAACGACTTAAAGTAAAATAACAATGACCTATAATTTGTGACAATGCAAACTTGGTACATTTTTTTCTGTTATACGTTTAGAGTAAACAAAGACTAATAACAAACAAAGTAAAAGGCGGTATCCGACTTATTAAAAGGCTTTCTGAACTTAATGCGATGGATAAAGTCAAAAGAATTAAGACAATAATATCGAATTATTGTGTTGAAACTCACCCAAACAAAAGTTTATGAAAAAAATATTACTGGTTTATTTATATATATTTTTACCCAGTTTTGCTTTAGCTCAATTATTACCAACCTCTCTTTTCAGGGAAACACTTTCTAGTGTTAATCCCGCAGTTGTTGATATTGAATTTTTACAATACAAACTAAAATATAATAGTACTTTAACTTATCAAGAACAATGGATTGGTTTTTCAGACATCGACAATGACAGGCAATTTACATTTACGGGCTTTGCAGATGTAATTCCTAAAAAATCAAATTTTCTTTGGGGCTTTAATTTAAATTTTGACCAAGCATCGTCTTATCAAGTATTGAATACAAGCTTTAGAGGAGCGTTAAGAGTACCTTTATTTAGCAAATACCATTATTTGTCTGTTGGTGTTGGTTTAGGCGGTTCTTTGGCAATGATTAGATTTGATAAGATTACAGCGGATGATGATTTTGATCCTGTGGTGCTGTTAGCGCAGGCTAATTCGGTGATTGGTTTTAAACCTAGAGCAAGTGTTGGTTTGTACTATTATTATTATAAAGATGGTGAAGATTCTTATTATCTTGGATTATCACTACCGAATACAGTTCCTCAAACCTTTATAGTAAAAAATTTAGATTCAACGCAAGTTAATTCAGATTTCAAATTTTCTATTTTACAGCATATTAGTGTACAGGGAGGTTATCGTTTTAATATGGGACGAGATTATTTTGATGTCAGTGCGTGGGTAAAAAAAGCCGTTACTGATCCAAGTAGTTCTAACTTCCCATTTCAATGGAGTATTACAACAAAATACCATTTTAAAGATATATTTTGGTTAGCAGGAGCTACAACGGTTAGTTTAGGGAATGAAAACATTTTGACCAATACCCAACTTTCAGGCTCTTTCGGATTTGATTTACCAAATCAGAGAAGAGGATTGTTGATGCAGTTTGGTTGTGCTTATTCCCATGATTTGGGATTGATCGGTGAAGGCAGTTATGGTACGCCAGAGATATTCGTAAGATTTGCTGGATTGTAATTGTTTATAAAACAACTCGGCAAATTGGTTATTCCTGCCCAGCCTGTAAAGTACCGTGCAACAGGTTTATTATAGAACTTGTTTAAAAACTCACTGC
>CAZMEH010000594.1:0-4635 GCA_964564885.1 uncultured Saprospiraceae bacterium
AGTTACATCAACATTCCATTAAAAAAGACAAATTCTAAAACAAATTGGAATTTGTCTTTTTCATTTCCAGCCAAAACTTCAAGCAAAAAAGCGAACATTATCGAAATAACATTGGCTAATGATTTCTTGAATCAAAGAATTAAACGGATAATCTAAGCGCAAATTTTTGAAATGATGTTTAACTGAAATTAATAAATTGTAGATATAATACGTTAAGTTTTGAGTAGGTAGGACTAACGTTGAGTCTTTGATTGTATTTAAATTTTTTGTTCAAAAAGCTTTTATAAAAAACCTCAAACGTTTCAAAAACGTTTGAGGTTTGGTTTTTCATTCAAATAAGAAAGATTGCTTACTTAAAGGGCTTGCGTTGCGTCCATTCTGCTGGCTTTAGCCAATCCGCAGCAAAACGTTTTAACAGCGTATTAATAATAGGATTTTGAAACTTCGTGTAAACAAACATTCCGAAAGGTTCAGCACCTACGGAGCTTTTGATTTCCAAGGCAGTTCGAGCCATAATGACTTCTTTCATACCTGTGTCAATCCCTTTTCTAATCATATCGTATAGCATATTCAAGTACACTTGATGCTTATTATTATACTCATTATCCAACCCTAAAAAGTGCGCATCTACATCATGTTGACCAAACAGAAGGGTATAAAAACCAATCAATTTATCATCAATAAAATATCCAATCAGTTTGAAATCATCTTTTAGATATTCTTTTAGACCATAAAAATAACGCTCGTTTAAGAACAGCGTATTGAATGGCGCATTCTTCACAATATTCTGATAAAGGTCAAAAATTCTACTATTATGTTGGTCAATCTCATCAAGAGAAAGTTCCTTTTTTTCAATGTCTTTACCTTTCTTAAAAGCTCTCTTTGCCCTTACCCGATATTTTGAAGACATCGCTTGCAAGTAATCATCAAAATTTTTCCATTCAGGTCGAATTTTAACAATCATATTAGGTTGAATCGCAAATCGTTGGTAACGCTCTGCTTCCACTTTTTGAAAATCCAATGGTGTATGATCAAAGTAATCCTTTAGTAAATGTAGATTTACCCTTTTAGATTTAAGTTGTTTTTTCGTCTCTGTTATTGTGTGAGTTAACAGACTTGGTATATCAATATTTGCGGTTGCAGCTTTATCAAAATAAAAACCATGTTCGCCTGTCATCATCAAATTACCAATGACTAAGCCCGAAAAATTGAGTTTCTGCGCAATGAATTTCTTCACCGCAAACTGAAACCGCTGCCACCCGTTTCCCTTCACCTCCTGATGTAAAGCACTCACACTTTCATAAGTATTGAAACGCAATAATTGACCGTAAGCAAAGCCAATCGGTTGTTCGCCTTTGAGAAAGACCCAATAAACGAATTTCATGCCTTTAGGTGCATATTGCTCAATACAGCTCAAAAAAGACTTCCCTAGAAACATATCATTTACATCCAATGTGTCCCAGATATTTGGAACATCTTTTATTGATAAATAATGTTTGGATGTAATAGATGAATCGTTAGAGAAACTTTCCTTCCCGATTTGATTTATATTTTTTGCTTCAACAGGTTTAACTAAGTTTTTATCACCAAGATACTTGGCAACTTTAAACCAAAGACTAGAACCGTTAGTAGTATTAGCGTTAATCAATTGTATTGGATTAATTCGTGAAAAATCTAAAAATTAGGAGTGCAAACCTATTCAAATTATATGATATTAATGGTTAGCTTTCGATGTTTTAACATCAAAACAAGACGAATTTTACATTTTTTTAATAAAACCGTCAACCGTCCTAATCCAACCAGTCCAACGTTGCATTTGAATATTTAGGTAATTTAACGTGTTTTTTTAAACCTTCAAAAGAACCTTTTGGCCCTTCTAGTAAAAATGCATTTACGATTCTCGTTGGTATACCAACAGGATCTGCTCTGTATTGATAAATAACTTTCGTTGTGCCGTCTTTTTGTGGAACAAATTTCCAGTAACCGGTCGCTTCTTCAATTCTGATCATGTCTTTCTTTTTGGATTTCTTTGCAGAAGTTGCCCAAACGCTCATTTTCACTGAACCATCTTGACCCTTTGTAAAGTTACTTTTCGTGACCAAATCTCTATCCCAAAGCGGCCAAGGAAAGTTAAGTACGTAATATAAATACCTTGTTTTTGTATTCGCTTGTTCTACCAATTCTGTTTTTACCATGCTTGGCATCCAGTCAGGATGTGTTTCCCAATCCTTGAAAACAGCGGTGATTTCGCCTACTTTAGCCGCTAGAATTGATACTGCTTTAAATTCCTTCAATCCATTTTCTGTTGTTCTGGTGTAAATGAGTAATCCATTTTTGTTGTACACCTTCTTCCATTCATCCGAAAACTTGAAGGACGTTGAGATTAATAATATTAGAAAAAGAATACTAGTTAATCTTAGGTTTTTCATGATTTTGTTGATTTCTGTTTATTAAAACTATTGGATAGAGTAGCTTATTTTGATAAGTACTTGGACAAATTTTTTATTCGGTCGTTCTGATAATTATCGAGACGGGAGAGAAGTTCATGTATTGCTTTATTTTGTAAATAATTGATAATCAGCATATTTTTGTCTGACTTCTATCTCCTTAGGAATGAAAAATAAATAATTGTAGCGTTTATTTGTTTCTTATTCCTTACTTAATGGAAGTTCAATTTTTTTTATAAAAAACTAATTTATTTTCTTGGGTTTTAAATTTTTTGACAAATCAATCTCAGCTTCACAATTATAATTAGAGAACCAAATATTTTAGGTAGAAACTTCCTATCCTCCAAAATATCCAGGAATAAGCTCCTTAAATTCTTCCTTCCCTAAGTCCGTGAGATAAGGATAATACATCGATAGCAAGATATTAGCTTGGTTTTCAATATAGATTGTAGTGATTTCATTTTGTTCGTACAACGAAGAAGCATACAGCCATGTATTACCATAATCGGTCATTCTTTCTATTAAAAATTGATGTTCTTTTATAAAAGTAGGTTCTTGTAATAGATTTTTTGCTCTAAGCATTTTCAATAAAAAATGATGTCCTTTTATTCGATTTTGATACGCTTCTTCAAAGTGTTTTCTAATATTATTATTCTGTTTTAAAAGGTTGAATAAGTCCGTCCAAAAGAACTTAAACTCCACCATTCGAGTCATACTTTTTTGAATTTCTTGTTTGATGACTTTCAGAGAACTTGATTGCTCATCTAGCTCATTAATTCGTTGGTCAAACACTTCAACCATTTCAAAGTATAAGGCTTCTAAAATGTTTTCCCTTTTTTTAAAATGATAATTCAAGTTGCCTGAACTCATCTTTAATTGAAGTGCAATCATTCTAATGGTCACTTGACTATACCCTAATTCGTTAAATAGAATTTTGGAAGTATTTAATATATTTTCTCTAGTATTTTTCATTAGTAAACTTGTCCTAATTAATAAATTTTAGTAAATTTGTCCTAAAACTATAAAAATGAAATCATTATTCAAGTCAGCAACAGGAAAAAAAGAGATTTTAAGTCTATATAATCAAAAGTTAAATGAATTAGGCATTGATTATACTTATCAAGTCGTTGATACGAGCTACGGAAAAACGAATTTGATTGTAACAGGTTCGGCTGCTAATCCACCTTTGATTATTATTCACGGTTCTAATGGTTGCGCGCCAATTGGATTGGAAACATATCCGAATTTAAGCTCAAAGTATCAAGTATTTGCAATCGACGTGCTTGCTCAGCCCAACAAAAGTGCTGAAACAAGGCTAAGCATGAAGGATGATTCTTATGGAATTTGGATGAATGAAGTGATTGATACCTTAGCTCTTAATGATGTTACGCTGGTTGGTTTTTCATTTGGCGGTTTAGTTATTTTGAAAACGCTTATTCATAATGGCGATAAAATCAAAGAAGTTTTCATGGCTGCTCCTGCTTACATCGTCAATGGTAATCCGTTGCGGGCATTAATTAAAATGTTTATTCCGATGAAAAGGTATATGAGCACTCAAAACCCAAAACACGTCGAGAAATTTTTATACGAAATTTTTACAGATAGAGATGAATTTGCTATACAATACCTTTCTAAAGTTTTCATTCACTTCGACATGGATTTTACGCCTATGCCAGTGATAACCAAAAAAGAAGCGAAGGCGATAACCACTCCAATTACCTTAATCGGAGCAAAACATGATGTTGTTTTTCCAGGAAAAAAGATGCTAAAAAGAGCTTCCAAAATATTACCAACGGTCAAAAAAGCTATCTTATTGGAAAACTCTAAGCATGTTCAAAATAGAGTAGATAACCAATTGATTGAGGCGTTAATAATGAATAAATAATGTAATTTTTGTTTTGATAATAAAACGAGAATAGCTCTTCAACAGAACTATTCTCGTTTGTAGTTTAAAGTAATATTGGTTCTTTGAAAATTATTGTGGAAGTTTCAAGAAACGGCACACGGCACACAGCTTGCCACGATTTCTCGTGGGCAAGGCGTTTTACTATTAATTTTCTTTGAAAATTACTTTTCCACAATAATTTTCAAAGAACCAAATAAATTTACATTATCAAAACGCCTCTTTCGTTTAAAATCGGAATATTTGTAAAATTACTTTTGTCGATACTTCCTTTTACAAAGACAT
>CAZMEH010000595.1:0-3370 GCA_964564885.1 uncultured Saprospiraceae bacterium
TCTGTTGTTAATACCGTGTCTATACTTGGTGGATTAGCATCATTTATAATTACATCGCTTCCACTTACCATACAAGTTCCGTCAATGTTCCGAACTTGAATACTATATGTTCCGCTTGATAAACCTGTAAAAATTGATGCTATATACCATGAAAAACCACCATCAACAGAATATTCATAACTACCTAAACCTAATGTTAACACTTCTATTATACCATCATTTAAATTACAATCTGTTGGATCTGTATAGTTGACCTCGTCAATTGATGGACCAACCAGAGGATTTAAAACTACTGGATTTGGATTATTAACTAAACAGGTGGTATCACTATTACTTACTGCAATATTGAATGTGCCAGAAAATAAGTTATTAAATGTTTTGGAAGCTTGCCAAGTCGCACCGCCATCTATTGAATATTGAAGCGCACTTGCGTTGCTAGAAATCGCATCAATTATAATATAAGCATCATTGAGACCACAATCAGATTGATTATTTGTGGTAATGCTAGTAATAATTGGTGCTTGTTGTCCTGCTAAGGTTTCTAATCTACTGTAAATTTCGCAAGAGGCGTTGAAATTTCTTACAAATATATAGTAGTCACCAGGTGATAAATTTGTAAATGAAGAGGAACTTTGCCAAGTTATGCCACTATCTATTGAGTATTGTAATGGCTCGATTCCGTCCGTTGCGTTCACTAATATTGTTCCATCATTTAGATTACAATCCGTTGGATTGGTAGAGAAAACACTAGTAACCAAAGGTAAAATTGGTTGATTTATAACAATAGGGTTTACACCATAATAATTGGTACAAGTGGTATCATTATTTCTAATGACCACATAATAACTACTATCCGCCAAGTTATCAAATATATTATTAGTAGACCAAGTCAGACCGCTATCTATTGAATATTCAAGATTTGCTGTATTCGTTGATATAATGATTTGTCCGTTATTAATAGAACAATCAGTCACATCAAATTTATTAATAGAAGTAATTTGAGGTTCAATTTTATCTTCTAAAGTGAGACTGTCGCCGAAAACAAGACAAGTTCCTGTAGAATTTCTAATAAAGATATAGTAATCGCCACCACTTAAGTTAGTGAACGAACCGTTGTTTTGCCAATATATTCCATTATCAATTGAAAACTGATAACTACCCGAGCCATTAGAACCTGTTACTTCAATATTTCCATCTACTACGCCACATTCCGTTGGACTCGAGAAGTCCAACTGTTGAATGACAGGAGAAATTGGACCAGAAATTACAACTGGATTATTCGCACGCTCCGTTATACAAGTACCGTCATTGTTTCTAATGTAAACATAATAGTCACCTATTGTTAAGTTCCTAAATGTATCTGATATTTGCCAAGTCACTCCATTATCAATAGAGTATTCATAGTTACCACTTCCGCCAGTAGCTCCTATTGTTATTGTGCCATCAGTAGCATTACACTCTGTGATATTACTAGACTGAAATAAATTAATACTTGGAGCAATTGGCTCTATTAACGTTATAGTATCTCCAAGTTCTACACAAGTATTATTTGTATTTCTAATGGCTAAATAATATTCACCACTAGATAAATTATCAAATACATTAGTACCTTGCCACACTTGACCACCATCTACTGAATACTGTAATGGTGCTAATCCGTTTGTTCCTATAATCGTTATTGTTCCATCATTAGAATCACAATCGGTCGGGTCAGCCGAAACGAAATTGCCAATCATTGGTGTTGGCGGATCGCTTAATATCACTTGTGGTGCAAATATCAAACAGGTATTATCTGTATTTCTAATTCCAACGTGAAAAGTATCCGCAGACAAATTAGAAAACAAGAAATTCGCTTGCCAAGTTAACCCACTATCTATCGTATATTCAATAGAAGAACCCGTTGCCAATACATATATTGTTCCATCATTTGTACCACAATTTGTTGGATTTAGTGGAATTACTGTGGTTAAAGTTGGTGTTTCTGGTGCGGTAATAGTGATCGTCCCGCCTTGAACAACACAAGTTCCATCTACATTTCTTATTTGTATATCATAAGTTCCCGCACTTAAGTTATTAAAAGTATCAGATGTTTGCCAAGTTATTCCACCATCTTTAGAGTATTCAATAATACCGCCAGCAGTAGCAATGCTAGCTGCAACAATAATTTGCCCATCAATGATACCACAATTTGTAATATTTGAACTTTGAATATTTGTAATTGTAGGCGCAATTGGCTCTAAAATAACGGACGGATTACTTGCTCCTAATGGCGTAGCACACGAAGCATTACTATTTCTAATATACATATCGTAGCTACCTGCGGAAAGATTCGTGAAGCTAGGGCTTACTTGCCAAGTCGTTCCACCATCTTTAGAGTATTCAAAATTTGCAATACTTCCTGTAACATCTATCGTAATAGAACCATCTGTTGCATTACAATCTGTTGCATTTGTAATAGTGGTTGTTCCAGAAATGTTTGGTGGTGCTGGTGGCGATAAGGAGACTGGATTGGTAAAATATGCTGTTTCGCAAGTTTCATCGCCATTTCTAACCATTACATTATAATCGCCTTCAGCTAAACCTGAGAAGGTATTAGCTCCTAACGCACTCCAAGTTGTTCCGCTATCAATTGAATATTCAAATCCAGAACCGTTTCCATTTGTTGCTAAGATGGTAATTGTTCCATCTGAGCCGCCACAGTTTATTGGATTAGTTGGTGTAACATTTGTAATTAAAGGTTGCCCAATTGCTCCGATATAGTTTGGATTAAATCCTGTATAATATCTTTCACAAGTTCCATCCGTATTGCGGACACCTGCGTTGTAGTAGCCTGTTGATAAGTTACTAAATGAACTGTTTAAATACCATGTTATTCCACCGTCTATCGTATATTCTAAATCACGACCAGATGCTGAAATATTTATAAAACCGTTACTTGCTCCACAGGTCATGATTGACCCTACTTGTAAACCACCTAAAATTGGTTCATCATAAAGTACTATCGTTGACGCTGTTTGAATTCGGCAAGTTCCATCCGCATTTCGCACCCAAGGACGATAACCAATGTTTGGACTTAATCCAGCAAAAATACTATCACTGTCCCAAGGCAAAGTTGTATTTCTACGATATTCGTATGTTCCTAGTCCGCCAGAAGCGTGTAAAGTAATAGAACCATCGTTATTTCCTCCGCAGCCTGTTGGGTCTACAAAAGAGGTACTATCAATAGTTGGATAAGTCAACGCATTAACAGAAACAGGATTGCTTCCGTAAGCTAATGGACAAGTCCCGTCTGCATTACTAATCAAGACTTCATAATTGCCAGAAGCTAAGTTTTGAAAGTTTCCATTTGTACTCCAAGTATTTCCACTAT
>CAZMEH010000596.1:0-3358 GCA_964564885.1 uncultured Saprospiraceae bacterium
AAAGGAACAAAATCGGTTTGATGAATTGGTTAAAATGCGCCAAGTAAATAATATTACTGATGAAGATTTAATGGAATTGATTGCTTTAACAGATTATAGTGAGCAAATTGCTGTTGAACGGGTGAAGGCTTTAATACAGCTTTCGAGGATAAAAGGGATTGGCGTTGGAACATTGATGAAGGAAAAGTAGTTCCCAACATCTTACATCAGATGCATTGTAAGAACAGCCATTACTCAAAAAGAGTAATGGCTGTTTTCAATTAATCAACAATCAACAAAATTAGTTAAAACGATAATTCGCACCAAATTTAAGGATCATACCATTGAAACCAAACTGATTAACTTCCCAAGGATATTGGAAACGACCGCCTAAGTCAGTTACAAAATCACCACCTGTTACGATAGCATCAGGATAAACATTCAAAAGATTGTTGACCGTCAAAGACAAGTTTAACTTATCAGAAGCTTTGTAAGCAACAATTAAATCGGTAATTACTTTTGCACCGAAAGTTTGATCTTTCGTTGGATCAGCGGCGTGTTGCCAAGTTACTTCACCAAAATAAGTATTGTTCAAATTAACCGTAAATCCGCCTACTTTGTAATTAAGACCTAAAATAGTTTTCAAATTAGGACGAGCTGAAGTTACCCTTGATTGTTCCTTACGGCTGAAAATATCATAACCTTCAGTTTCTAAAACACCTGGTGCATTAATTGTACCGTCAATTTTAGTTTGGTTAAAGTTACCAGCCAATACAACGCCCATGCTACCAGAACCAATAGCAATACCGTTATAGTTTAATACTAAATCAACGCCTTGAGTACGAGTATTCATTGCATTTACAAAGAACTTGATACTAGTAACAGCATTATCGATTAAGATTTGCTCAACAGTGTTTGTCGTGCTGTCATCTCCGTCAAAACCAATCTCGCTAGTGAATAATACACGGTTGTTAATCGCAACATTATAGTAATCTAAACTAACTGTGAAGTTATCAGAAAACTGATAAGTCATACCAGCAGAAATGTTAAACGCTGTTTCTGCATCTAATGGAGAAACGCCCAATTCTTGAATGACACTACTTACATTATTGAAAGTACCTTGATTAGAAATTGTACCACCAGAAACTAAAGTCTGAACATTGCTCAAATAGATTTGGTGCAATGATGGCGCACGGAAACCTGTACTTGCAGAAGCCCTTACTACACCTTTATTGTCCGCAAACAATTGTCTAGCTTGTACTTTCCAAGAAACATTATTACCAAAATCAGAGTAGTTTTCATAACGTAATGCACCGCCGATTAAGAATGTTTCTGTAACATCAACATCCAAACCAGCATAAATACCAACATTGCTTCTATCCGCAATTAAAGCATTTGCTGGCTGTAGACCTGGAAATGACTGAGCGCCACCATCAACATAAGATTCAACTTGACCAGCTCTTACTTGAAACGTTTCACGACGTGCTTCTGTACCAATCATAAAAGTTACCTTATCATTGATCTTTTTTGAAATATCAATATTACCTAGAATATGACTAAATCTATAAGCCCCTGCATTGAAGCGTGTTGGGCTATTTGGACCTAAAGCTACATTAATCGTATTTCCAATGGTATATAAAACATCGTTTCCTCCAGTTGTCAAACTAATATCAGTTGTCCAACCATTGATATCATAAACATTACCTATCGTTGCATAATAATCACTAATATTAGTTTCAAACGTAGGTTGGAAACCATTATAATCCTCACCCTCTGGAGTTAACAACCCGTTGTCATCCGTAATCCAATATGGCGCACGATATAATGCGAATGAAGTTCCGTTACGTTTTGTAAAACCGTAATTTGCATAAAATTCACCTTTTTCACCATGATAAGGTAAAGTCAGATTAGCAGTTGCGCTCAACTTGTCATATTCTGGTTGCCCAACAATCATACCCATGTCTGGATTATCTACTAACCAAGGATTTGTACCATTTAAAATATCATCATCGCCAAAAATAACTCCGAAAAGTCCGTCACCGCCTGGCTCACCTGCTCTATTTGTATAGTCTTGGTGATAATAGCTTAATGTTATATTAACAGAAGCATCGTCAATTTTGATGCCTTTGTGAAATTCAGCATTGTAGGTCAAACCGTCACCAGCAGATGTGATACCTGTTCCTACACCTAAACTTGTTGATTCTGTATCCTTTAAAATAACATTGATTACACCTGCGATTGCATCAGAACCATAAATAGCACTTGCACCATCTCTCAATATTTCAATGCGTTCGATAGCAGCAGCAGGAATACTTTTCATATCCGTACCAACTTCACCTTTACCAGGCGTATCGTTTACATAAACCAAAGCACTCGGATGTTTACGCTTACCATTTATAAGTACCAAAGTACGAGAAGGCCCAAGGTTTCTTAACTCAGAAACATCAAAGTGTGCCGTAGCATCCGAAATTGTT
Source organism: uncultured Saprospiraceae bacterium (assembly GCA_964564885.1). Taxonomy (GTDB): domain Bacteria; phylum Bacteroidota; class Bacteroidia; order Chitinophagales; family Saprospiraceae; genus CAKZLL01. Next base: position 2,454 of record CAZMEH010000596.1, read on the forward strand.
TGATTTGATGAATTGTAAGAAGGCACTTTGTAGTTAATCATCTGGTCTATATTGGTTTGACCACTATTAATCAACTCTTGTGTGCTAATATTGTCAACTGGCACAGGAGAAGTTAAAAGTGTTCTTGATTGACCACGAGAACCAACAATAACCATTTCGTTTAAATCAAGTCCTTCGGTTAAAGTAAAGTTGACTTCGCCGCCGCTAGTCTCAGAACTTTTAGAACCGTAACCTGCGTAACTTGCTCTTAATGTAACAGGTATTTCTTTGACTGTAATTGAGTATTTACCTTCTATGTCTGTAATAGCACCATTATTAGTGCCTACAACAATGACAGAAGCTCCAATTAATGGATTTCCATTTGTTGCATCTGTAACTTGACCTGAAATGGTCGTTTGTGCGTTTGCAGTAAAACTAAAGCTAAAAACAGCAATTAGTAACCACATCATTTTTGATAAATTAAGATTCATGAGTATTGATTTAGTTAGGAAAAGTATTTAATTTTCAAAGAACTATGTATATTACTTGTGAAAATTGTCAAGAGCCAATTATATTTGATTAATAAGTGAAGAGTTGAGCTAAAAAGTGTTTAAGAAGAGCATTTATTAAACAATTTCGTAGTTTGCCTGTTCAATCTCACGCAAGTTTTACAAATAGTTTTTTAAAAGTACTATCAATTTAACCCTTTTTTTAAATTTAAAGCTCTTTTTATTGAAGTTGTTTAAGAATTGATGCTATAATAAGTGTGACAGCGAAACGATGTAGAGCTATGAAGTGCTTAAACATAGGAGTAGCCATCCCGAAATATAATCGGAATGGCTACTCGTCTTTAACTCTTTTAGAGTTATTTTCATACTACTATACATTCTTAAAAAATCGAGATAAAGATACGTTTACTAAACTTT
>CAZMEH010000597.1:0-1533 GCA_964564885.1 uncultured Saprospiraceae bacterium
TCACTAATACCATTTTTATATGAAACAAGTTTTAAGTACCGCTTTCTTTTGCCTAATATTTTTAAACTTAGGTTTATCACAAAATATTTTTGAGCCTTGCAAATATGGTCAGCCGCTGATTGACGCTATTCGAGGCACTTATTCGCCAACTCAAACAATGGGTTATAATACAGCTAGAGATACGCTCTATTCTAAAATTGATGCGGTTGGAAATGATTTATTTGGCATTTATTCTAATTTTAAAATAACACTTGACCCGAATCAAGACCCAAGCCAATCTGCATTTCAAGGCGGTAGCGGTATAAATGCCGAACACGTTTATCCGCAATCTAAAGGTGCAGGAAGTGAGCCGATGAAAAGTGATTTACACAATATTTATCCATCAAAAGTGAGTATAAACAGTGATAGAGGAAGTTGTCCGTTTGATGATATTGTTGATTCTAATACGGATAAATGGTATTTGGAAGGAACAATATTGAGTACTATTCCTTCTTCAAACATTGATAGTTATAGTGAAAAAGATAATGGCGCATGCAAGTTTGAGCCGAGAGAATCAAAAAAAGGTGATATAGCAAGAGCTGTTTTTTACTTCTACGCTACTTACCAAAACATTGCAAATAGTGCCGATGCTAATTTCTTTGGTCAACAAAAAGCTAAATTGCTAGAATGGCATTATGCAGATTTGCCAGATGCTACAGAATTAGCTAGGAGTGCTGCTATTGCACAACGTCAAGGTAATGAAAATCCTTTTGCACTAGATACTTCATTAGCTAAAAGAGCTTTTTTCATGGCGGATGCTTCTTATCCAATGAACGATCCAAATTGCTATGATATTAATACAAGTACTACTGAGGCAGGAAAAAACGCTTGGGTTGAACTTCAATCAAATGTGATTGATAATATCATGACTATTAATAGTAGTACTGACAACGGGAAAGTTGAAATTTTCAATACGAATGGTCAATTAATTAGAACTTCTAATTTGACATTTACAACTCAAATCAATCTTCAAGATTTGCCAACAGGTATTTTCATTGTAAGAGCGATTAGCGCAAATAGACAAACGGTATTTAAGGTTTTTAAACGATAATTCTTATAGTTCTTTTATCAAAATGGTTAAAGGAATCGTTTCTCGAAAACCTCTATTTTTATAGAACGTGATTCTTTGCTGATTCAGTGTTTTGGTATCAGCGGCAATTTGAGAACAGCCTTTTTCTTTGCACCAGTTTTCGGCGAGTGAAATCAGATGATTTCCAACGCCAATTCGCCGAAAACTTGGCTGCACATAAATACCTTTTATATAGCAGACAGGCAATTGAGATACATCTTCTACTTCTTGAAACCTGCATGCAACATGAATAAAAGCAATGTATTCGCCTCTATCCTTTCCAACCAAACACATCTCTTTTTCGCTCTTTAGCAATTCTTTACAATATACTAACTCTTCTTCAAAATCACGTTCTGTCCACAATTCAGTGAAAAGTTTAGCTAGTCCTTCTATATTATATGTTGAAATTTTCTGAATTAACATGT
>CAZMEH010000598.1:0-6912 GCA_964564885.1 uncultured Saprospiraceae bacterium
TACAGAACAAACCTTATTATTCAGTACCTATCAAAAACTAAAACATGAACCTTAATCATCCAAAAGAATGTAAATGCTGCGGTGCAACTTTAGATATTAATGGAGATTTATGCTGCAAAAGAGATTGTAACGATGAACCTGTTTAAGAACTCACGCTAAAACCATTAATAAACACTTGACTTTCAATATATTAGTAGTTAGTTTCTAAATAAGTTCTATACTAAAAAGACATCTTTAGTCCAAGATGTGGCAGAAGGCCTCTTGACTTTACTATTAACAAATATCAAGGCGGTGAAGTTTCTATCACACAACAAATGCAAGACAATAAAGAAGTACTTGCTAATTCAAATGAATTTATGTCCAAAAATTCAGGCGTTGGTAAGATTTCAAAAGTAATAATGAGGATGATCATGATGATGGATAAATAATAGCCGAAGAGCTCGGAAGTGGCTATTTGTTTGGTTTTTTAGAATTATTTGGAATATCGTTAGTTTTCCATTCAAGCTAATTCTTCGTATTTTAAGTCTTTTTGATTGAGGTAATAATAATATCTTATCAGAGGATAAAAGATTAGAAATGAAGTAAATTTATTTCAAATAACCCATATTTCAGACCTTATAGGTTTCCCAAATATACCGTACTCACATAGATGCGAAATGGTTGTTTTTCACTTCCTACAACCCTTTCTGGGTTGTAAAAGCTACCTTTCTATCTATATGAATACAGTAGGTTTTGTAAGTCTATAAAGCCTGAAATATGATATAATTTTTAATATTTGCTAATTAGCTACAATCAGTTTTTTATAAAACCAACCTAATTCCGTATAAATCCGAACAACATACATTCCAGATTGAAGCGTACGAATATTCACCTCAATTTCATTTGTACCATTATATTCCAGCGTTTCTAAAACACGTTTTCCAGAATAATCAATGATATCAAAATAGTACCAACGTAAATAAATTGGAAAATGCAACGTCACTCTTTTACTGGCAGGATTTGGGTAAAAATACATCCCTTCTTCGTTTCCTCCAATCTCTACTGGCAACGAAAAGCCGGTTTGTCCGCAAACATTTTCTCCCGAAATCGTGTAAACACCTTCCAACTGAGGAATAATAAACGACTCCGTAATTGTAATGACATCACCATCAACGTACCAAGTCAAACCTTCCGTAACATTCGCAATCAAACTATCACCCGATAGCGTAATCGCTGGCGTTGGCAATGGGTTTTCAATCGTTACATTGATAAATGCCGTATCTCCTACGCCACATTCACTAGACGGAATGAGTCCAATAATTGCCGTACCTGCTTCTTCCCATTGAACGACAGCACTATTACTGACTTGTGTCAAATTTCCATTTCCAGAAATGAACCAATCGTAATCTAGGTTATTATCAAAATCGGCGGTGTAGAATAATTCTGAACCATTACAAACCAATTCGTCACCTGTAATTGTGCTTGTTGTCAAGTCATTTCCTCTGACTTCTATCGTCTTCGTTCTCGTGACACCCGTTCCGCAGTTGTTCGATGGAATGACTGAAATGATATAAACTCCAGGCATTTGCCAATCAATTGTTGCTGTATTTCCAACGCTAGAAACCGTTCCGCCGCCGCTGATAGACCAAGTATAATTGACATTATTAACGGTCGAAATCGTATAAATTTCTGTTGTATTTTCACAAATTTCATTTTTACCAATAATATTATTTGGTTGATTTGGAACACTTTCTACATTGACGACCAAAGAAGTCAAAGGCGCAACGCCACAACTATTCGATGGCACAACCGAAAGCGTATGACTTCCACTTGAAAGCCAATTTACCGTAGCGGTATTTCCATTTGCGGAAAGCAAACCACCACTAGAAAGCGTCCAAATGTAGCTTTCTCCTGCGATATTTGGAATGGTATAAGTTTGGTTTCCAAGACAAATATTTGTATTTCCACCAATCGTTGCGGCTTGATTTGGAACATTTGCAACGTCAATCGTTTTTAAAAGCGCATTCCCGTTTCCACAACTATTAGATGGCGTAATAACTAAAGTATGCGTTCCCGTTCCTGTCCAATTAATCGTCGCATTGTTTCCTGCTGCGGTTAATGTTCCGCCGCTCGACAACGACCAATTATAGCTAACGCCCGAAACTTGACTAATCGAATACAATCGATTGCCAACACAAACCGACGTATCACCTGTAACCAATTGCGGAATATTGGGAACGTCGCTGACTTGAACGGTCATTGACCTTGGTATTCCAACACCACAAATCGTTTGAGGAACAACGGAAAGCGTATAAATTCCTGCAGTTTGCCAATTGACGGTTGCGGTATTTCCGTTTGGCGTAACGGTTCCGCCACCGTTCAACGTCCAAGTATAAGTAATTGCCGGGTCGTTGATAACGGAATAATTGTTCGTTGATAAACAAGTAATTGCCGTTCCTGTAATGGATGATGGTTGTGTCGGAATTCCCGTAACTATAACCGTTTTTAAAATAGAAATACCTGTTCCACAATCATTAAATGGCGTAACCGTAATCGTATGTGTTCCCGGTGTAATCCAATTAATATTGGCTACATTTCCGAGTGCCGAAATTGCGCCACCACTCGAAAGTGTCCAAGTATAATCGGTATTCGCCGCCGTTGGAACAGAGTAAGATTTCAAACTTTGACAAGCTACAGCATCACCAATAATTGACGTTGGTTGAACGGGTACATCAATTACATTAACGGATAATGTATTCGGAATCGCAGAACCACAAATGTTCGTTGCACCAACCGTAATCGTGTGTGTTCCTACATTTTGCCAATTGATATTTCCTATATTTCCTGTTACATTTAAACTACCGCCACTCGATAAATTCCAAGTATTAGTAGTGTAATTTTGTGTAGAAATGCTATAATTTTCCAAAACCAAACAAGTCGAAGTATCGCCCGTAATGGTCGGAATATTTGGAATATCAATCACTTCCACTGCTAGCACCGTTTGCGGACTTGTTCCACAAAGATTAGAAGCAGTAACTGTAATTGTATTGGTGTCAATAGTTTGCCAATTGATATTTGCTTGATTACTCGCAGGCACTAAAACAGCTCCACCATTCGATAAAGACCAATTATAAGTCACCAACGGATTAGCTGGAACGGTATAAATTTGATTGCTCAAACAAACCAAAGTATCGCCTGTTACGGCATTTGGAGCGTTTGGAATCGTGCGCACATCAATCGTAATCGCTTGCGGTGTTCCTGTTCCGCAATCATTAAATGGTGTAACGGTTAAGGTATAAATACCCGAATTTTGCCAATTGATAGTTGCAAAATTACTATTTTCAATTAAAATACCACCGCCCGAAAGCGTCCAACTATAATTAACATTTGGCTCTGAAACAATACCATAATTATACGTTCCGATACAAACCACCGCATCACCAGAAATCGGTGTTGGCTGAGCTGGCGCATCTCTGACTTCTACATTCAAAGCACTATTACAACCATCCGAAGTCGCTACATTTAAAGTATAAATACCCGTTCCTGCCCAAGTGACAAATGCCGAATTATTGATTTGTGTTAAAGTTCCACCACCATTGACCGACCAATTATAGGAAATACCGCCAACGTTCGGAACGGTATAATTTTCGATACCTAAACAAACCGTATCTTCTCCATTAATGGTATTAAATGCCGAATTGATATTTTTAACAAAAACGACAAAGGAACGGGATTGCCCCGTTCCACAAGTATTATAAGGCGTGACCGTAATCGTGTGTGTGCCTCCGTTTGTCCAGTCGATAGTTGCAGCATTTCCATTAGGAATTACTATTCCACCACCCGAAATGCTCCAAGTGTAATTAACACCTTGCTGAACTGGGATTTGATAATTTTGCTGACCAATACAAACCGTATCTAAACCAATAAAATTACCCGCTTGTGTTGGCACATCACGCACAATCACGTTGACGGTTCGTGGCGTTCCTGTTCCACAAATATTCGATGGCGTAATCGTCATGGTGTGCGTGCCTGGCGTTGTCCAAATAATAGCAGCCGAACTTCCACCACTCGTCAAAACGCCACCACTTGAAATTGCCCAAGTATAATTAGAATTGGTGTTTCCAACTACGCTATAACTTTCCGTTCCGACGCAAGTCAATAAATTACCAACCACGGTCGATGGTTGCGTCGGCACGTCATTCACGTTGATGCCTAAAGTACGAGAAGAACCCGTTCCGCATTCGTTGGTTGGCGTAACGATAATCGTGTGATTTCCCGAAGAAGCCCAATTGACGGTTGCAATGTTTCCGTTAGAAGTAATCGTTCCACCGCTTGACAAGGACCAATTATAATCAACATTGACAGTACTTGCGACGGAATAGGTTTGTGTGCTAATACAAATATTATTGTTTCCAACAATTGGCGAAGGTTCGGCAGGAATGGCTTTCACCGTTATTGGAAAACTAGATATTGAACCTGTTCCACATTCGTTACTTGCCGCTACAAAAACATCAAAATTGCCGGTTACCGCCCAATTGATAATAACCGTATTTCCAATTGGGAAAACAGAACCACCGCCAGAAATCGACCAATTATAAGTATTGAAATCATTATTCGGAACATTATAAGTCGATTGACCGAGGCAAGCCGTCGGGTCGCCATTGATAACTTCCGCACTCGGAATATCAATCACATTGACGTAAGTCGTCGTTAATGGACTTGAACCACAACCATTAAAAGCAGTTACGGTGATTTGGTATCGTCCTGTTGCTGTCCAAGTGACATTTATAGAAGTGTCGAGTTGCGTAAATGGAATATTGACGCCAGTAGAATCCGTCACCGTCCATTGATAATCAATACCTGGCCCAAAGGTAGTTTCTGGTAAACTATAATCTTGTTGCCCTAAACAAACAATCGTATCTCCTTGGATTTCGCTGATTGACCGAGGTGTACAGGATACTTCTGCCCAGAACAAATCGGAGCTTGACTGAGCAAAAAGCGTGTCCGAATCAAAAATACCATTGTAATAAAAGCTCCCGTAAGCATAATATTTATCTCCATCACCAGCGACTAATCCTGTAACATTTTTAAATACACTAAAGGAAGTCGAACTGATATTTTTAATGGTTTTATAATATTCTAAAATACCCGTTTCTGTAAATTGTAATAAAACGATACTGGAATATAAAGGACTTTGAATAAGAGAAGTACTATCAATTATGAGATATTCAACACTTCCTGTTCCGAGTATGACATTTCCATCTTTATAAATAATGTCGCTAATCGTTGTTGAACTAATTGAACTTAAAACTTGAACAAAATCCCAAGTGAAATTTTTATTCATGCGAATGAAAACAGCATCAGTACCGTTTAAAGACGTATAGGATTGATTATTAATCTTAATTTCACTATTGAAAGAAAGCGTCATGAAAATATCACCGCTATCACTTGTTGCTATATTTAGATTAGACACATCATTAGCTGCGGGGTCTGTTAAAATGCTATTTTCTAACGCTCCTGTTTGTGCATTATATTTGGCTATAAAAACCCTAGTATCTTGAAAACTTGCACCTGGGCAAGTAAAACAATTGCCCGAAGCGGTAAAACCTGCTACATTCACAGACGTTTCATCGGGAAGTATGGCGACATCTTTAGAAAAAATATAATTGGCGACATTAGGCAAAACTTCTTTTGACCAAATAACCGCACCTGCTGTGGATAATTTTAATAAAAATCCTTTTTCTGTTGTGCTTGAAGTGGAAAGAGTGACGGAATTATTAAACAGCAAAGTCGTATTATAGCTGCCAAGAATAAAAATCTCTCCTGCTCCTGTTACTTGAAGTCTTCTCTCAAAACTAAAAAGACTGGATCCCGAAGACATCGCTTTTGCCCACTGTGCTAGTCCATTCGTATCATATTTTACAATAAATGTTTGATTAAACGAACCGTTAGTATTTGGAGATAGAATGACACCATTACCAAAATCAGTGATACCATTACTACTAAATCCACCCGTAAAATAAATATTACCATTATTATCTACCTCAATACCGTATTGTAAATTGAATGCGTTAAATCCAGAAACCACAAAATCTTTTGCCCAAACGGCATTACCATTAGAGTCTAACTTCGCAATAAAGCAGTTACTGGGAGTACTAGTTAATGTTATCGAACCGATAGTAATATCTCCATTAAACTGACCTACGACATAAGTATTTCCGTTATTATCCCGAGCAATAGCAGTAGATGACTCAAATCCATTTCCGCCAATCCGTTTGACATTTTCCCAAGATTGGGCAAAGGTAGAAACGGTAAAAAATTGAAGTAGGAAGATTAGTCCAATGAATCGTTTTAATTGTTTTTGCATAGCAAAAGTGTTTTAATCTGGTAAGAAAAAATTATCCAATAGTGTGTTAAAAACACGAAATAAGTACTTGAACAGGTATAAGTTCAATGCTGTTCAATTGCTTATTTTCTTTTGGTAAACTAAGTGAAAGTGCTGAATTCTTTGTATTAATAACAACGAATAGATAGGTTTTTGTTTAGACAATTATACGTCAAAAGTTAATTTGTTAATGATTAAATAATTTGATGTTCTAGTTTTTTATCTTTTTAACTGATGTTACGCAAGTTTGATGTCCCTTTGGGACAATCTGTTTATAGAAAATTAGAATGCAGGTTTTGTGCGTTCCGTTAAGAACAGCATTTTAATAAAACAGGGCTGTTCCTAATGGAACGCTAAATAACCATCTTTCATAGGCTATAAACAGACTACCTCTGACGAGGTGTTTTAAAATTGCGTAACATCAGTTATTAACTGATGTTACGCAAAATATAACTTAGAAAACTCAAGTTACGCAGAGTTAGCCTCATCTTTTTCCAGCTAAAAAGAAGCAAAAAGCCGTCGAATTACGCCTTCACACATTCTTTTTT
>CAZMEH010000599.1:0-2520 GCA_964564885.1 uncultured Saprospiraceae bacterium
CGGAACCTTCACTATGATTGCGGCTAATATTAGCGGCTAGTGTTATGAAGATTCCAAATCAAGTTTGGAATGAGGTAGTAAATAATGTTTTTTGTAAAACTAGAAGCTGTTATCTCAAAAATGAGGTAACAGCTTTTTTATGTCTAAAACTTTCGATAACTTTAGACCTACGAAAAACTAACTCAATATGAATCAGACGCCAGTTGTATTTTTAGCATTTGCCAATAATGATGACGCTTACTTAAAAAACTTAATAAGAGAAGGTAAAATCATTCGAGATAATCTTTTGGATGCTCATGATGCTGGCTATATTGAATTGTACAAAGGTGATAATACTTCTATTTCTGATTTGTATAAAGGCGTTTCTCGTTATCAAAAACGCATTGTTATTTTTCATTATGGCGGTCATGCTAATGATGCAGCATTGATGTTTGAAGGTGAGGTTGATATGGAAACTGCGAACGCAGCGGGTTTAGCCAATACTTTTAAGGCAATGCCTCAACTGCAATTGGTTTTTCTGAATGGTTGTGCGACTTATGGACAAGTTGACCAATTACTAGAACGAGGCGTAAAAGCGGTGATTGCAACGAATGTTGGTATTAATGATTCTAAAGCGCAAGAGTTTAGCGAACAGTTTTATCAAGCTTTAGCAAAGGAAAATACGATTGGAGATGCTTTTGGTATCGCTAGTCAGTTTATGCAAACCAAATACAAAAAAGAACTAGTCATCACCACTCGAAAGGGTTTAAAAATTCAACGAAAAACAAAACAAGACTTGCCTTGGGGCATTTACTATCAAGATGAAACGGCACTAGATTGGAAATTACCAGATGAAAAAACGTCATTCTCTGCTGTTCCTAAAACACTTTCCACTATTCCAAAGAACTTTAGCAAAACTATCGGAAGAAGTCAGTTTATTGAAAAACTACAACAGCAACTTGACCGAGCTATAAAACCTGTTGTCTTGCATGGCATTGGCGGAATTGGTAAATCTACGGTTGCGAGAACGCTCATTCAAGACAAAAACTATAAATACAAACTTTGGGTAACGATTGAAGAAAATATAGAAAGTAGCATTGTTCAGAATGTTACTTTGATGAATAATTTAGGGTTGACCAAAGAAATTAAAGAACTAAATGAAGAAGCAAAACAGCGTTTAGGTTTTCAATTGGCTATTCAAAAGCTACAAGAACTCAAAGGCAATAATATTCTAATAATAGACAATGCTTATGAAACCCTTGAAAGAGGAGAAATAGTGCAAGCATTAGCTAGTTTAAGTAATTGGAAAATACTCGTGACTTCTAGGCTTCAACTGAAATCTATTTATTTTGAAAATACTCAACTGCCTTATCTATCAATGGCTGATGGTATCGCACTATTTCAAAGTCATCATGCTGCGAATGCTACATCTATTCAATCCTTGTTGGAATATATAGATTGTCATCCGTTATTGATAGAGTTAATGGCAAAAACACTTGAAAAAAGTCATAATATAAAAGGTGTAAAAGAATTAAAAACATACTTACAAACCAATAAACTAAGCGACGAACAATTAGATATTGCGGTAGAAATCGCTGATACAGATGCGGAAATCCGTATTTATCAGCATCTGATAAAAGTCTTTTCATTGAGCAAATTAACAGAAAGCGAGCAATTACTTATCAAACAAATTGCGGTATTACCTAATGATTCTATTGCTATTCAGCATTTACAATTGTTATTACAAATTCCATTTCAAAAACATGCTGTATTTTCAAATACGATTAACCGATTATTGAAATTTGGATGGATAAATAGCGATATTCAGCGAGAAATAAGAATGCACCGTACCATTCAAGTATTGATGCAAAACCTTGAACCTATTCCAGATAATGATATTTGTGAACCAATTTTAAGTAGCTTATATCAAATTTACAAAAAGAATAATCCAACTTTTTTTATTCCATTTTTTACTCAAAGTCATCAAAATAAATTCCGTTATATAGATGATGCTTATCTTTTATTACGTCGATACGAAAAGCTTTTTTCTAAAACAAATGAATATTTAATAACGATAGTAGAACAGCTTGAAGACTTAGACGAGCATCCGATATATTATCGTTTATTGGCTACTGCTGCTACCTATCATAAAGAACATGGACATTATGATATTGCTTTTAATTTGTATAAATACTATTTAGATGCAGTTGATAGCCATGATGATTCTAGTGTTGATTTGATAGTTGATGCTTATAAATTTGTTATTCAGATTTTATTAAAAAAATCATTAATGGAAGTTTTGAGTTTCTCGGCGTTACTGATCCATTGATGACTAACGGGCGCTATTGGGTTGATAATCTATTGGTTCCTATTCCGTATTGGGGATTCGGTGGTACTGTGTCAAATTTGAACTGGGGAATTCAACATGGCGTCCGCTACGGCTGTGTTTCTGTCCTGTGGCATGGTGCTGTCCCTGCCTGTCCTGCTTACCTCCCTAGGAGTCCGGAAAATACGCGCGCCACTGCGCGCCGCGTCTGTGAC
>CAZMEH010000600.1:0-4588 GCA_964564885.1 uncultured Saprospiraceae bacterium
TTAAAGTTTAGTAAACGTATCTTTATCTCGATTTTTTAAGAATGTATAGTAGTATGATTCGTCTGGTGACTTTGGGTTTATCTAATACTGTAAATTACTCCTTAACCGCTTCTAAAGCTGTCAATATTTGGTCAAAAACCCTTCTGAGTAAACTTTTACTATCCGTAATTATTTCGGCTTGACCTTCGATTTGTTGTTGAAACACTAATGTATCACCTCGACTAGTCCTTAGTCTTTCTGGCAATTCAACTTCAACATAGAACTTATTATCTCTAGGAAGAGCCGATTTGTTTTTAATTATCCCTCGTACAAAACCATATTCTTGATAAGGATAACTATCAAACTTAATAATGACCTTATTGGAAATATTTACCTTTCCAGAACCTTTCATCGGCAAATCAATTTTTCCTATGATGCTGTCTTCTTTTGGTAAAATCATAGCAATTGCCATTTCTTTTGAAACGTACATTTTGCTTTTTATTTTAGGGTCAAATGATAACTGACCTGCTACCGAAGCTGTAATCAAGTAGCTTTCTTTCCATGTTTTAATCGCTGCACCCAGTTTTTTTATACTCTCCGTAAGTTGTACGAATGAAGCGTTTTCTTCTAACTGAATACCTTTTTTGATGGTTGTTATTTCTCTACTTATTTCGTTGACTAGCAGATTGTTTGTCTTAATTTGCATAGCGCCAGTTTCCTTATTTTGCAAATCCGTTAAATATTGCTGATTCGCTTCGTCATAATCATCTTGTGCAATTGCTTGCTCTTTTAGCGTAGCTGCCTTTCTATCTAATCGTTCTTTGGAAACCTCTAACGCTTGATTGACAAGTAATTGATTTTTTTGAATTTCAGCGTTCAGTATTTGAATATTCTGAATCTGCTCTTCCAATTGTCCTATTTTTTGAATATCGAAACTAGCTTTAGAAGCCACAACATAATCTTCAAATAGCGTTGAAAAATTAGAATAAAGTGTTTGTAAGCTACCGAGTTGTAATTTTTCTTTTGGTTTGAAATCTAAAATATGGATAGGTTTGTACGTTTTAATATTGTTAATTCCAGTTTCCAGTGCCAATATATCTTGCTCCTTTGCTGGATTGTCAATAATACCTAATATTTCACCTTCTTCAATCCAATGACCATCAGCATAATTCATCAAAGACAAATTTCCAGCTCTTCTAGTGATAACAGGCGATGGCGGATAAGGTGTTGTAATCGTGATTGACGCAATGACTTTATCTGGATAATCTATGACCGCACTCAAGGTAATCAACGCACAGATGACAAGAAAAAAAATAGTGATGCCCCAACGAACCAATTTCCGAGGAGGAGTTCCTAGCAAATCTTCGACTTCTTCGCTATATAGTTCTATTTTATCTTCTTCCATTAATGGTAACAATTTCAGGAATGAGTAATCAAGGCAATCGGTCGACGCCTTTTAAAAAACAAAAAGAGCGGTATAAAAATAAAAAAAATCATTCATTTACTTATAAATGAATGATTTTCTCAATGAACTTGTTTAAGAACTCATGCTAAAACAAGTTCTATAATATATCTTTTATAATAGGGCTACTTAGGTAATAAATGTAGTTGTTCTGAGATTAAATTGATAATATGACCTAAATCTTCTTCATTATTAATAAAATCAAAATCATCTGAATTGATAACCAGCAGAGGACCTTCGCTGTAATTGTCGATCCAATCATCGTAACGTTCATTCAAACGTTTCAAGTAATCTAAACTGATACTACTTTCGTAATCTCTACCTCGACTTTGAATATGATTAACCAAAGTAGGAATACCTGCTTTTAGATAAATCATCAAATCTGGTGCGTTTACATTTGACATCATCGTTTCAAAAAGAGTAATGTAATTCTCAAAATCTCTCTTAGACATCAATCCCATGTCATGTAGATTTGGCGCAAATATACAGGCATCTTCATAAACCGTACGGTCTTGAATGACAACCTCTTCGCCTCTTTGAATATTAAGAATTTGCTGATAACGACTATTTAAAAAGTAAACCTGTAGATTGAATGACCAACGCTGCATATCATCGTAAAAATCACTCAAATAAGGGTTAGTCTCCGTATCTTCATAGTTGGGAACCCACGAAAAATGCTCACTTAATAGCCGTGTCAAGGTAGTTTTGCCAGCACCAATATTTCCTGCAATTGCAATATGTTTCATTTTTTTGCTACTCATCAGATTATTTTATCCAGTCATTATTTGATGGCGAAAATACAATTTTAATACTGATCTAAAAGACTATATGTAGAATATTTTTCATATAAAGTTGATAAAGAACTTTTTTGCGATAAAGAAGCATGTAATTAATTGCAATCGATTTTATATAAAAGACTATACTACAGCACATTTTAGAGGTCAGATGTCAGAACTGCCGATTACTATCGGTATCGCTGTCGGATTACCTTCGGCTGTCAGAAGCAAACAAATAGTATAATTTACCTATAGTTTTTATTTGTTGATTTTCAAAGCGTATAATGCTATGTGATTTTACATTAAAGAGATGGTTTTTGATGCAGAATATTTTACTTTATTTCAACTATTAGTCTACTTTATTTATTATTAGCCTTATCGTCCCAATTTATTTTCTTAGCACACTCTTTACAAAAATGATAATCAACGTCATCTAAAACTCTACCGCTTCCGCCAGAATTCATCATTAAACAATCACCAGCGCTACTTTTATCTTTGCAACTAGATAAACCAACGGTATGACCAATTTCCTTCAAGATTATTTTTTTCAAACGGTTTTCAAAATTATTGGTACTACTAGCATATTTCTTCACCAGATAAGTTGACATCACGCTCACTTTCCCTGGTCTTTGTGATTTTGAAACGATTTTATGGCTTTTTGCATCTTTCTGGCGAGTATATAAGTCACGATCGAGCATTCCAACTATCTTTGTAAGGTTATCTGGTAATCTTTGTCTAAGGTCAATTAGTAATTTGTCTGCATTATATTCATACCGAGTACCCGTTTTTTTTCTAGCATTGATAGGTAATTTTATTGATGCTAATATTTTTACGTCATAGCCATAATAATCTTCGATCGCCTCTTTTGCTATGTTTAAATAAGTCGTATCTACATCTCCATAAGGTTGTAAACCTATGAATTGTGCGCCAAGATGATATTTTGAAACAGCTCCATCGCATGACCAAAAGCTAAAAATTATTATACTAGCTAATCCTAAAAGTATGTTTTTCATTTAATTATTGTTCTTTAAACTCAATTCAATTTATAAGGAATACTAGATTAAAAGCTGAAAATTAAAAAAAGGTCAATGTTTAAATTCCACAATTTAAACATTGACCTTTTAAGAACATAATACTTAGAGATTAGCATTTGTAATGCTCCATTTCTAATTTTCTAATTAAGGACGAATAGTTTCTACAGCGTCTTCAATTTTCTTTTTACCTTTAGTCTTTTCAGCCAATTTCACTGCTTCATAAAGACTAACCATACCACCAGTTTTACATAATTCAGCAAGTGTTGCTTCCTCTTTGTCCGAACCTGGCTTATTGAATTTAGTATCTGATTTTAAAGAAGAATCCATGATTACATCTCTAACTTGCTCAGCAGTAAGTGTTGGAAAATAAGAACGAAGTACCGCAGCAACACCAGCAACAACAGGAGAAGCCATACTTGTACCACTCATTGCACGATATTCAGAACCAGGAACAGTAGAATTTAAGTCAACACCTGGTGCAAAAACATCAACATTTTCAACAGCATAGTTAGAGAAACTAGCTACTTTACCATTTTCCCAAGAAGATGCACCAATTTCTAACCAGTTACTAGCTGATTTTGGTTTGAATAATTTCTTTTTCGCATACGTATCGTTAGGAAAGTTATTCTCAACATCAGTATCCAAAGAACTGTTACCAGCAGCATGTACTAAAAGAACATCTTTCTTTTTAGCGTACTGAACCGCTTCGTCAACCACTTTTTTGTCCCAAGAAAATGCTTTACCAAAACTCATGTTGATAATAGAAGCACCATTGTCAGCAGCATAACGAATTGCATTTGCAACATCTTTATCACGCTCATCACCGTTTGGCACAACTCTCAAAACCATGATTTGAACATTATCAGCAACACCATCCATTCCGATTTCGTTTCCACGAGAAGCAGCAATAATACCAGATACGTGTGTTCCGTGACTAGCATCAGGTCCTTCGTAAGAATTGTTTCCGTAAAACTTTTCGTATGAATTAGAATAGTCATCACCTATAATAGTCCTTGGATTGAAGTCAACATTATAAGCATGTTTTACTTGACCACAATAATAATCAACCGCACCATCTAAACCAGCTAATGCGTCCAAAGGAACATCTCTTCCTTCCCAACCTGCAAAAAATATTACAGCTTTTGCAGCTTCGTCAGCTTTAATATTCTTGATATCATCATAAGAGATACCTTCTTTTTTACCCAAAACTTTTTCTACAATAGCTATATTTTCTAAATAACCACTGTAAATACCTTCATACTGTGTACAGTTTGCAACTGCTTCTCCCAAAGTTTTTTCAAACTCTTCTTTGATAGTTTTATATTTAGCATACTTAA
>CAZMEH010000601.1:0-2192 GCA_964564885.1 uncultured Saprospiraceae bacterium
GGCACACAGTTGACGGCGCACGGCAAGGCGTTTTACTATTAATTTTCCACAATAATTTTCAAAGAACCAATAAAATTAAAGAGCTGTAGTATTTATTTACTGTAAAATGTGATATTAAGTATTCTATGTTTTTTCTTTTAATTTACTAGTTTTATAGTCTTTATTCACAAAAATTCTTATAGCCAAAAAATACAGATTTAGAATTTAGTCAAGGTAGTTTTGAGGAAAATAGCCATGCTATCTGCCGAGAAACTAACGCCGAATAAATTTTAAAGATGATTTTGTAAGCATATTAATTCTTGTGAATGAAGACTAATGCTTGAAGAATGTATAAATCGTCAATTGACATAATTACTCAACATGAAACTAGTAACTATTCTATTCTGCCTTGGTATTAGCCTATCTGTTTATAGTCAATCTCCAGTAAAACCCGTTGAATTAAATCTAGAAGATATTGTAGCATTGGCTCAAAATCAACCATCTGAAGAATTAAAGCAGCGCATTTCGTTAGCCATATTAGCACCAGATGCACTCATTGCAAAAACTAGATTAAAGAATAATTTTTGGCAATTTCAAGCTTTCCAAGCTCAATACAGACCACAAATTTCTTTAAACTCAACCTTACCTTCCTTCAATCGCTCCTTCAACGAAGTTCGATTGCCTGATGGTACTTTAGACTTTCCTGCAACAAGTTCTTTATTGAGTTCTGTTGACTTATCATTGAGTCAAGTGATTACCAAAACAGGCGGTTCTGTATCTGTCAGCACAGGTTTACGACGCATTGACTTTTTTCAACCAACACCCGATTTATTGTATTTATCCAGTCCGATTAGTATAAGTTTCAACCAACCCTTATTTGCTTTCAATCGTTTAAAATGGGATCAAGTCATTGAGCCGATGCGCTACAATGAAGCCCGAAGAGCCTATAACGAAGATATGGAAGGTATTGCAACAGAAGCAGTAAGTTTATTTTTCGATTTATTTATTGCTCAATTGAGTCTGGAAGCAGCAGAAAAAGACAAAAGTAATGCGGACACGCTTTATCGAATTTCACAAGGTCGGTATAGTGTTGGTAAAATAGCCGAAACAGATTTATTGCAAATTGAAATTACAACCATGAATGCCGACGCTGATTTGGCTCGTGCAACACTTGATTTACAAACAAGTACTGAAAACATTCGCAATTTCTTAGGCATCACGGAAGCGGTTCAATTTTCTTTGGCTTCACCTAGTGAAATTCCAGATTTTACTATTGATTCGCAAAAAGCATTAGCAGAAGCAACGGCAAATAGAAGTCAGATTTTAGCTCTTGAAAGGCGACTCAAAGAAGCGGAACGAGATGTGGAAAGAGCCGTAAAAAGTAATGGTATTGAAATGTCCATCGTTGGAAGTTTAGGTTATTCGCAGCGCAGCGATAGTCTTACGGTCGCTTATACGGATTTGCTGCGTCAGGAACGATTGGCGATTCGGTTGAGTGTTCCAATTATGGATTGGGGCAGGGCAGAGGCGGAGCGCAAAATTGCGGAATCGAATAGAGATTTGATTGAAATGAATGTGAGACAAGACCGAATTTCTTTTGATAGAGATATTCAATTAAAGGTTTTACAGTTTGACCTAGTCCGAAAACAAACTCGATTAGCGGAAAAGAATTTTGAGATTTCACAAAAAACCTACGATTTAACTAGGAAACGTTATTTGATTGGTAAGATTGGTGTGATTGATTTGAATATTTCATTAGCTAGTTTGGTGCGCAGTCGAACTTCTTACATGAGCGCATTGCGCCAATTTTGGTCTGCTTATTATGAGATTAGACGATTGACTTTGTATGATTTTATGAATGAAAAATCTTTGAATAGAAAGGAATAATTGATAATGCATAATTGACTATTGACAGCGTTTTAAACCCATAATTTGCGCTATCAGTCGTCTATTATCAATTATTTTCATGCTACGGTATATTTTAGAAGTCAGAGGTCAGAACGCTACGCTGTCAGATCGCCTACGGCTGTCAGAAGCAAACAAATAATACAATTTATAGGTAGTTTTTATTGAACTTGTTTAGGAACTCATGCTAAAACTATTGATAAACGCTTGATTTTCAAGACGAAGCTCATTTTTATTTTGGTAGCCAAAGCTACCGAAATAAAAATAGCTGAAGTATTGGAATATTAATGGTTTGTCAAGAGATTAGC
>CAZMEH010000602.1:0-1605 GCA_964564885.1 uncultured Saprospiraceae bacterium
GATTAGCGTCAAAAAAGTTAACAATCAACTGATTGTCAACTTTTTATTTCATTTCTTACTTTTTCTATTGCCACGAGCTAAACAGGCTGGACGGGAATTAAATAAATTGAGCTGTTTAGCTCGCAGATAAAAGTAAAAAAATCTCTCAGCCGAAGGCGATCTAAAAAAAACCTATGAAATCGTTTATAAAAGCACTCAAAAAGCAACTTCAAGAACCTTTACCAGGTTGGAACGCACAAAAGAAAATGATGAGTTTATCACGTTCAGAAAACCGTGGTACGCTTAATTTTAAAGTTACGGAGACTTGGAAAACTGCTGCGGTACTGTGTTTACTTGTTCCAAATAATGACAAGTGGCAGATTGCTTTGATGAAGCGAGCAACGAATAAACACGATAAACATAGCGGTCAAATTAGTTTCCCAGGTGGAAAACATGAAAAATCTGATCCAGATTATGAATTTACTGCACTTCGAGAAACCGAGGAGGAGTTTGGTATTCCTACTGATGAAATCGAAATACTAGGAAAATTAACTAGCTTGCCTGTTCCTGCGAGTGATTTTATGATTTATCCTTATGTTGGTTATTGTAAAACGATGCCGACTTTCACGCCTGAGAAATCAGAAGTAGCCGCTATTTTGCAAACGTCGGTTGACCATTTACTCGATCCTGCCACTTTAAAAGTAAAAGATTGGTCAAATCCATCAGGTTGGAGTATTAAGAATGTTCCTTATTTTGATGTGGAAGATAACGTAGTTTGGGGCGCAACGGCGATGGTTCTCGCTGAATTTTTAGAGATTGTAGAAAATACTAAACAAATTGTATAAATTCTATTGGCACATTATCCGTTAGCCAAACTTGGTTTTCGGATACAAAAAACTCATGTCCTGCTTCCTGTATTTCTTTGGATTTTGTGATTAATAAAGTCAGTTTTCCATATCGTTTTCCTACGCTGTTTGTAGGTTCTTGATTGCTTGACAAATACACATGATGTCTATTTTGCTTATCCAAACCTGTTTCTTTAATGCTTTCTAAAAACCGAGTCGCTGTTCCGTGAAATAGAAATTCTGGCGGCGCAACAGCTTCGTAACCTAAGTCAATTTTAATGGAATGTCCTTGACTTGCTCTGATTTGTAAACCGTCTTCACTGTAAGCTAGCTGTTTTTTTGAATTATTTTCAACAACATAATCCAATTCTTCTTTCATGAATCATACGCCAAGTGTATTGCACTTTTCAATAAGTTCATCGGCATTTGCCCAACCGAAATTACCTAGTTGAATATTTATTTTTTCAGGTCTGTGTCTTAAGATTAGACTAAGGAATTTGTTAATGCATTTTTCTTGTTTTGTGTTCCTGTTTTCTATTTAATTATTGGTCATTTTCAAACCCTATCAAAATATTTCCAAACTATATTTTTAATAATTTACCCGTTCTAACACATCACTCTATTTAAAAAGTTCAGTTTTAACAAAAAAATTAGAATACTAGAAAATCTGATTTTAAAAATCAAACACTCTAATACTCTAATTTTTTTCCAAGAAGTAAAACTTTATAGGATAACAACTTAGTGAACCTGTTTAAGAACTTATGCTAAAACTATTGATAAA
>CAZMEH010000603.1:0-4028 GCA_964564885.1 uncultured Saprospiraceae bacterium
GCTCTTTTCATAAACAGCTTCCAGCTTATATTTTCCAATTCCTTCCATTAAATTACTTTTACCAATATATAGAACTCATTTATAGTTCCTTTCAATGTTAAGTTGGCTTAACATTAAGCTTGTTTATATAAAATTAACCTAAATAAAAGTTCGTTTATTAAAACAAAATGAAACTAAAGCTGTTAAACACGATAGTTTTACTATTACACTTAAATATAAAACATGAATGCGTCTCCTTTTGCAAGGTTTTTGAATTTGTTAAAGCAATATAAACCAGAACTTAGGCAAATCTACATCTATGCGTTTTTTATCGGAATTGTCAATTTATCGCTACCATTAGGTATACAAGCAATCATTAACTATTTACAAACAGGAGTGATATCTTCTTCTTGGACCGTATTAGTTGGTTTTGTTTTATTTGGTATTACTATCACTGGCTTTTTGCAAGTACTGCAATTACGAGTCGTGGAAAACATTCAACAAGACTTGTTTGCTCGTTCTGCGCTTGAATTTGCTTATCGATTACCAAGAATCAAATCCATTCAGTTAGACAAAATCCATGCACCAGAATTAGTTAATCGCTTTTTTGATACTTTAACCATTCAAAAAGGTTTACCAAAGATCTTAATAGATTTCTCGCTCGCTTCTTTTCAAATCGTCTTTGGGTTAATTCTATTGGCTATTTATAGTCCTTATTTTATTATACTAGGTGTTATTTTACTTGTTGTACTTTGGTTAATCTTTAAGATTACTGGACCAAGTGGTTTACAAACAAGTCTTATGGAAAGTAAGTACAAATATCAAACAGCTCACTGGTTAGAAGAGATTGCAAGAGTCAATAATAGTTTTAAAATCAATCCAGAAAGCAGTTTTCACCTCAACAAAACAGATGAAAAAACGTACAATTATATTAAAGCTAGGGAAAGCCATTTCAAAGTATTACTCAATCAATATAGACTGTTTATTGGTTTTAAAGTAGCTGTGGCAGCAGGACTTTTATTACTTGGTGGTTTTTTAGTTTTTGAAGGACAGATGAATATTGGTCAGTTTGTAGCAGCTGAAATTATCATCATTCTAATTATCAATTCTGTTGAAAAAATATTACGAGTAATCGATGGTATTTATGATGTATTAACAGCACTCGAAAAAATAGGCTATATCACTGATTTACCGCTAGATGAAGATACTGGTATTGCTAATATTGAGCGGGAAGATTCTATTGCTATCAAAACGAATGACTTAGAATTTCGCTTTCCTGATAGCCAGAAAAACGTACTTAATGAGTTTTCTATAAATATAGCTGCCAATTCAAAAGTGGTGATTGAAGGAGATACAGGAAGTGGAAAAACGACACTTCTTCGCCTTCTAGCAGGTATTTACAAACCTAGAAATGGAGAAATTCTCATTAACAATATTGCAATAGAAAACTATAATCAGAATAATCTTTATGAAAACATAGGTATTATTTTTCCGAATAACCAGCTTTTTGAAGGTACATTCAAGGAAAATATTACGATGGGTAAAATGATTAGTGATAGAAGAATAGCTGAAATCATCAACTTGCTGAGCATTGACAATTATCTCCGAACACAACCTAAGGGAATAGAAAGTCTAGTGGATAGTGGCGGTAGAAGATTGCCTCGTAGTGTCATTCAAAGGCTACTTATTGCTAGAGTAATTATAAATGAACCTAAATTATTGTTACTAGAAGATCCTTTACAGTTTGTTAGTGATGAAGAAAAACGACGAATTGTAGATTATTTGACAAGCCATGAAAGAGATTGGACACTCATCGTAGTTACAGATTGTAGCTATTGGAAATCTAAAGCGACACAAAGGATTGAACTGTCAAATTAAGCGGTACACCAATAGATATAAGGTAATTTGAATAGCTCCATGTAGAGCAAGCAAATCATTACAAGAATCTAAAAGCTGTTTAAATTTCAAAATCTAGTTTGCATTAAGTAAACTTCAATTATACAACTATCCATGTTAAATATATCCGATATTAGTATTTCAGAACATATCAAACTAGAAGACTTTAAGTCTGCGACGTTGTTGAAGAAAAGTCGTGTCAAGCGATTATCTCTATTTTTAATCGTAGGACTTTTGGTTGTTTTCATGATTAGTATGTTCTTGCCTTGGACTCAAAATATACAAGCGAAAGGCTATGCTACGACTCGATTGCCAGAGCAGCGACCACAAGATGTACAGTCTGTTATTTCTGGTAGATTAGAAAAATGGTATGTCAAAGAAGGTGATTTTGTGGAAGCAGGTGATACTTTGGTGTTCATTTCTGAGATAAAAAACGAATACTTTGATCCAAAATTAATTGAAAGGACAACCGATCAAGTAAATGCAAAAAATCAAAGTATTCAATCTTATGATGATAAAATTAAAGCATTAGACAATCAATATTTAGCGTTGGATGCGGGTATGAAATTGAAGCTTGAGCAAACTAAAAATAAAATTCAGCAAGCTAGAAATAAGATTAGCATTGATAGTATTGATTTGATTGCTTACAATACCAATCTAAAAATTGCCGAAAACCAATTGAGTCGAACGCAAGAATTGGAGGAAAAAGGCTTAAAGTCATTGACAGAACTTCAATCAAAGGAACTGAAAGTACAAGAGTCCCGAGCAAAAGCAACGGTTCAGGAGAATAAATTAGTCAATCGTAAAAATGAATTAATTAATGCTAAAATTGAATTATTCTCTGTTGCTAGAGAATATGCGGACAAGTTGTCTAAATCTCAATCGGACAAACAATCGGCTCTTTCTAGTAAATTTGATGCGATTGCGAATACCTCAAAATTATCAAATAAGTTAAGTAACTATAGTTTTAGACAGCAGTTTTATCAAATCGTTGCGCCACAATCGGGCTATATTACCAAAACACTCAAAAAAGGTCTTGGCGAAATAATCAAGGAAGGAACAAGTATTTTGACGATTATGCCTTCGCAATACGATTTGGCAGTTGAAATATATGTCAAGCCTCAAGATTTGCCTTTATTGAGTATTGGAAATAATGCTAGAATGATTTTTGACGGTTGGCCTGCATTTGTCATTAGCGGCTGGTCAGAAGCCTCAACGGGTATTTTTGATGGAAAAGTTATTGCCATTGACCAGTTTATTAGCCAAAATGGGTTCTACCGATTACTGATTAGTCCAGATCCAGAAAGCAGAGATTGGCCCGAACAATTGCGTGTTGGTACTGGTTCTAGAATATTTTTATTGCTAAAAGATGTGCCTGTTTGGTATGAAGTCTGGCGACAACTCAATGGTTTTCCGCCAGATTTTTATAAAGAAAAAAATAAAACCGAAGAGGTGAAACGAAAAGCACCGCTTAAGTCGGTTAAGTAATTCCTGTGCGAAGACGTTTGGCATTTTGATAATATAGCCCGATTTTAAAACCACGTTTACTGAACTTTAAAAGTTTAGTGAACGTAAATCTAAGCTATAAAAATATTTATGTACCTACCAATAGGTATAGGTTTTAAATATGCCAAACGTACGATTAATACAGTTTTAAATTAAAAAAAATATGAAATTCTACTCTAGAAAGTTGATAAAGCCCAGTGACCTCAATGCAAGAAATACTTTATTTGGTGGTTCGCTACTCAAGTGGATTGACGAAGAAGCTGGTATTTATGCCATGACAAAATTGGAATCCAAAAACGTTGTAACGAAATATATGTCAGAAATCAATTTTGTGAATTCTGCTCAACAGGGCGATGTCATTGAGATTGGTTTGAAGTTTCAAAAGGTTGGACGAACTTCTATTACTTTTTCGTGTCAAGTTCGTAATATTTTTGACAAACAAATCATTATTAATATCGAGAATATTATTTTTGTCTTGGTTAATAAAGATGGAAAAGCTATTCCGCATCATAAAACTTTAGATAATTTATCAAGAGTAATTTAGAAGTTTGAAAAGCGCAAAGACATTTGACATTTTGGAAACCTACGATATGCACACAAGTGTTTTATTGCTTTTTGTAAGCTTAAGGTTACGTTTACTAAACTTT
>CAZMEH010000604.1:0-2248 GCA_964564885.1 uncultured Saprospiraceae bacterium
GCTTGACTGATACACCAAAGAAGACAAATAATATCGATCAGAAATCAAAATTCGCTGATTATCAGCGTTCAACCACCGTGAAATCACTCGTTTACAATGGTCAAGTCGATTTGTTGCAAAACCTAATGCCAAAACCCTTGGATCAAATTCCGTGATTTTTTTCATCAATACTTGACGCAAAAACAAACCTCCTGCCGAAGCATCATGTGGTTCAAATGAGTTCTTAATTTTATTCGGAAAAGCATTTTGAAGGGACTGCGTTAAAAGCTTTGAAGCGGTTGTTTTACCAGAACCGTCTAAGCCTTCAATAACTATAAAAAGAGATTTTGACATCAAAAAAATTATTATGATTACAAACTTGTTTAAAAGATGATTTAGGAATGAGTTTTCATAAAATAATAGCAATTTTTCAAAAAAATTAAAGCGTCTCGGAAAAATTTCATAAAAAAGTATGGATAAAAATGCCTTGCGGTATACTAAGTAGGTGGTCTTAAATACCGTGTGCAATTTTTTGAAACTTCCACAATAATTTTCAAAGAACCGATAAAGTCTGCATTATCTGGTCTGCTTCATCATTCAAAACTAACGGATTGCTATCAGATGTCCAAAAAATCACTCTAAAGGTCTTATCCTTCACCGTTCCTAAATATTCAATATGCCTTGTTTGAATCTTTGTTTCTTCATCATAAATAAAATACGACATTTTTTTAAATCGTCCAGATTCCGTTACAAAACGCTCACTGTCTATTCTTGTTGCATTTTCTTTTTTCCTTAATTCTTTACGAATTTCAGCTTCAAAGTCAGCCATATTTTCAACTTTATTATAAACCAATGCTACGCTAGAAATATAAGGAAAAATAGTCGTGTGCGCTGCCCAAAGCATTTTAGATTGCTCTCTATTTGTTTCCTTTGAAATATATTCCAAATAGGATTCGCTAACCGTTGGATACAAACCATCATCAAAATCATGAAACCAATAATCGCCATTATATGTCAATGTACCTTTCGCTTCGCCTTCTTCTATTGATACGATTTGAACACCATACTGTTCATCAATCGGTACTTCTACCAATTTAATCGTTGACGAACAAGAAGCCAAAACGAGAATAATTAATGTATAGAAAATGATTTTTTTCATCTGTAGTTTTTGTTTTTTCAATAAAAAAGGTAGTCTAAATTTCAACCATCGAATATATAAAAACATAAACCGCAGAACTATGAAGATTATTTCATGGTTCTGCGGTTTGTCTCATTTGAAAATAACCTTGCTTAGTATTTTACTTCGCTCGAACCAACTAAAATACTGCTCGTTATGACTTTGTGTTCAAGCGAGGAACTTCACCACACGTTAAGGTAATCAATTGATTTAAGTGAATTTTCAGGATATACCATCACTGGTGGCTCCGAGTCTTCTATACTAAGCCAATCAAGACTATCAATAGGGACGTAACCAGGTTTTGACCAAAAAGAATCAATAGAAGTATTTACAAAATAACTCATATTTTCATCTTTTTCATAAAGGTATCCATATCCATTTGCAGTAGCTTTATCATTTATTTCTTGATAAAAAATAATCCTATTTTGTTTATCCCAATATAACTCTGTCATTGGAAACTTCCCCAGAACACTAGTATTTATAAATTGCCTTAACTTTCCTTCTCTATCATATCTATATCTAGCTCCTTGAGCATTTTGTCCATTTTGCATTTCAAAAACAGATTCTAATTGCCCATTTGAGTGCCATTTAACCCATAGTCCAGTTGCTCTGCCTTGATAATCATAAAAATCCCTCTTTAGTAAGTTTAAGCTATCATTATTATAATAGCATTCTATCTTCCTTAACCCTTGTAGAGATACACTATCTATATACACATTAGAGCAAATAGCCGTGTCTACATTTTGAAAAAAGACTACTATACTATCTTCATAGATTCTTATTAAATCTTTGTCTCCAGACTCTTTAAACTTAGTTAAGTTTCCCCATGTTTTTGATTTTTTCACACTAAAAGTAAAGGCTCTTTCTGAATTTCCTGCCGCTTTTTTCTTATTAGAAAGAGAGCAAGAGTGAAAAATAAGTAGAATTACAATATACCATAAATTAATTTTCTTCATTTCTACTATTTTTATTTACCTAGCTCGAACCAACGTAATAAACAAACAAATAGTTGCTCGTTATGACTTGCAGTCATACACGGATTTTAGTCTCGGTTTGCAACCGACGCACGTATTAGCATATGTCGGTTACAAA
>CAZMEH010000605.1:0-4747 GCA_964564885.1 uncultured Saprospiraceae bacterium
ACGGTTTAGTTTTTAATGCTATATTTCGATACTGTAAAATAATGAGTTCTTAAACAAGTTCAATATTTTTTGATTTAGATGAAAGAAGTCAGCTACTTAATCCATTTTATAAGCCTTCAATTTTTTAATCAATTCCTCCCAATTTTCTTTGTCTTCCTTATTAAAAATTGCTCCGTATTGCCTCAAAAGGTCTTTTGATTCGTTAGAAAATTTACTGTTCTCGTGCAAATTTCTAAAATCTGCGCCTTGCAAATGAAGCCCAGAAGCACTGAATAAAGTCTGAACAGAATTATCTTTTCTATTGATAACCACTTTTTTAACTGTATCTGTAAGCATACCAGTGAGTTTAGTAAAGGAATCTAAAATACTATTTCCCTTCGCTTCCTTCTCTTCCTTCACTTTTTCTTTCACAAAGCTTGTCTTGTCGGCTAGTTTTTGCTTATCGCTACGTAGTTTATTCAATTTATTTTCTACCTTTTTCTTAGTAAGTGTTTCTTCTGTACCGTGAACTGTCCACTTTTTAATCGTATTATCTAAAGACGAAGAATAAATAAAAGGCAAGTTAGGATGATAAAGAACATCTGTCACCACATCAAAATGACCTGCTAAGACTTGTCGGCAAATGCCCGTTTCCAAATCCCATTCTCTGACCGTTCTATCTCTTGACGTTGATAAAACCCTAGTGCCCGTTGCATTAAGACTAATTCTTCCTACAGGCTGAGTATGTCCTTTTAAGGTTTTCAAACATTTTTCAGTTGCTAAGTCCCAAATTTTAATATTAGAATCTTCCGAAGATGAAATCAATGATTTGCCATCAGGACTCATTAGAATTGAATAAATCATTAAAGAATGTTGATCTGCTTCATTTCCAAATTCTTTTAAAAATTCACCTGTTTCTGCATCCCAAATCCTGATTTTACTATCATTATGAGCCGTAAATACCTTTGATAAATCGTTGCTATAAATAGCGCTATTGGCAACATCAAAAATTTCTTCTGAAGCAAATGTTTTTATACATTTACCACTTCTTATATCCCATTCCTTGAGCGTTTTGTCATAGCTGCTAGAGAGAAACTTCCTGTTATTTGGGTGAAAACAAATGCTTTTTACTGCATTTTTATGTCCTTCGAATGTGCGAAAACATTGTCCTG
Organism: uncultured Saprospiraceae bacterium; assembly: GCA_964564885.1. Classification (GTDB taxonomy): domain Bacteria; phylum Bacteroidota; class Bacteroidia; order Chitinophagales; family Saprospiraceae; genus CAKZLL01. The sequence continues at coordinate 1,152 of CAZMEH010000605.1, forward strand.
TGGTACTTAACCAAAGTTTAATAGTGCAGTCGTCAGAGGCAGATAAAATGAATTTACCACTTTTACTAAAAGCTAAATTATTAATGTTTTGCGTGTGCCCTTTGATGGTTTGAATGCAAATTCCCGTTTCTAAATCCCACAGTCTAATTGCATTATCAGACGAACCTGAGATTAAATATTGTCCATCTTTACTACAATCTATTGCCGTAACTTGATTACTATATCCTTCAAATACATTTAATTTACTTCCTTTATAATCCGATTCTTTAATCATATTATCCCAAGAACCTGCAATAAATCTTCGACTATCTGGATGAATATCAAGACAGGCAGCACCCGTTAAATGGATAGAAAATATGCATTCTCCATTGGATAAATTCCAACCTTTAATCTTATTATCCCTTCCGCAAGTTAGCAGTTCATTAGCATTTGTCGGACTTGTTTTTAAATCTGTAATTGGGCCAATGTGACCTTTGAGCGTTTGAATACATTCACCCGTTTCAGGATTCCACGTTTTTATAGTAGCATCATAAGAAGAGGAAATTACTTTAGCTCCATCATTTGTATAGTCGATAGATTCGACAGGCATTTTATGTCCTACAAACAACTGAGTTGATTTATCTTGTTCTATACTCCATTCTTGAAATGCGTTTTCTCTAGTACTGAAAATGAATCGATGACCATATGGATGCAAAGCAATTTTGATAATAGGTGCGTCAAAATTGCTGAATGTTTGAATACATTCATGATGTTTTAAACTCCATATTTTGACTGTTTTATCTAATGATGCCGAAATAATTTGTTTCGTTTCTGGCATATATTTAATATCACTAACGCCGCTTTCATGCGCATCAAAAGTGTTTTCTGGCTTACCTGTTTCAATATCCCATTCTATTATAACGCCGTCATTGCTACCAGAATACGCTTTTTTGCCATCGGGACTATATTGAACAGTCGTGACAATTTCTGAATGCCCAACTAATGTTTGAATACATGTTCCTGTCGAAGTGCTCCATTCTTTGAGAGTATGGTCAATGGAAGCAGATAATATTTTTTTGCCATTTGGACTATATGTTACTGCATTTATACCTTTAGTATGCCCTTGTGAGATGAAATTTCGACTATTTACTAAACTATTTCTGACTTGTGCAGGATGAACAGGGTAACGCCTAAAATGCCTTAATGGAAATTCATCAAAAAGGAAATTTTGTAAATCTAAATGTGTCAAATCTGTATCTGCAAAATGTTTTCTGACTTTTTTCCAAATAGTTAAAATATTCCAAACAACATTTTGAGTCGCTTTGTCATTAAATTTCTTACGGCACAAATCCAAAACATCGTCGAGTACGGTTGGCTCAACACATGACCATGTCCTTTTATAAATTAAGGCTTCGGTGGTGTTTTTATATTCACCAAGCAATTCACCAACTTGAAGACTAACCGAATTGTAAGCCGAAAGTTTGTGTTGACTTAACGAGGTTGGCAATTTGCCTTGCTGCAAACTCATTTTTATATCATTACATACATGAACAGCAGAGAAAAAACCTCTATGATGGCTTTCTGCAAAATGAAAAATCACTTCACCTTCTCGTTCTTCTGTAGAAATAATTTTTAAATTCCTATTCATGAATTGAATCTGATAATCAAGGCGTTCCAATTCTTGTAGCCAATCCTCCGCATTCAAACGAAAGTTTCTAAACGAAAAGATAAATTCTGGAAATGTTTTTAGAAAATGTTTTTGAAATAAATATTCACTAGCTTCTAAAACAGCTGCTGCCATTTCAGTTTCTGTTAATGCATATTTATCCTTTTTCTCCATATAATTGCCAATAAAGGGCAAAAAATGACGAATCATAAATTTAATATAATCGAATTCTTTACTTTCAAATTCCTTACTAATCTTAGCAATAATTGCTTCTGTTGAATTCCAAGCTAATTCGCTGTAAGTATTGACATCACTTTTGAAATTTAATCTTTTATCAGACTGATAAGTATTAACCAAACTGGACGAAGTACCATAAAGTGTTAAGGTCAAAGGCGTGGTAATGAAACTCCTTAATCGCTTATTAGAAGCAGGTGGCATTGGTATATTCAATGCATCAAGATACGATTGAACCTGATCTTCTGTTAAATTAGTCGTTTGTATTTGGTGAAATTGTTTCATCCATGTAAACAAAAAATCACTATTTAAAGTCATGATAACTTGCGTGCCCAGTCCTTCGGTTACAATATTCTTAACCTCGTCAATTAAGCCAATATTATCAACAATAATTTCACTAATACCATCGAGCATTAATAAAATAGCTGGTGTAAACGGTTCTGCTTTTATGGGATTTTTTAAAATATTCCAAATTAAATTGATGTCATCGTCAGAAGGTCTTTTCTTTTTTAAATAATTGACTGCGATGTGGGTAACAATATAATCTTGAAGGTTTGAAGTGCGATTATAAGACGATAAATCTACATAAATTGGAATAGGATTATTCCAGTTGGTTCTGCCTAGAATGGTTTTCCATTCTTTTAACAAAACAACGGTTTTACCACTTCCAACGCCACCAAGTACAGAAAGATGATGTTTTTTTTGATTAAGAACGGTTCTTCTATATGCTTCCAATACAAAAGATTCTTGTGAATATGCATGATGAATCTGAAGTTCTGATTCAAAGTTAGGAAGAATGACTTCGGCTATTTCCAATGTTTCAAAACGATTATTCCAAAGCTTTTTATAATAATCTTTTGAACCAGCCAATAATTTAGACTTAAACTTTAAATCCTGATTGAGTTTCCATTCTAAAACAGTTTCATCATTCTGATACAAGCCCCACGGTAAACCTTCTTTTTCTGCCTTCGGTTTTTTTCGCTTTAATTTTAACCCTTTTTTAGGCTTAGCGGCATCTATTTTAAATTTAGCATACTTAGTCTCAAGATAAGCAATAGCCTGTTGAAAGGCTTGACCGAGCGTTTTATATTCACCTAATGCGCTATAAAACTGTTCTGAAAACTCTTTGGCTTTTGTATCGCCGATAGCCGTCGTCGTAGCAATCACAGCCTTGACGCCGAGTTCTAATAATAATTCAACTTGACTAAAAGAAGCGCAGCCATTCAAGACAACCAATTGAATATTAGGCGCAGCCGCAATTAGCTTAGCCAGTCCGTCAGCATTAGCCGTTGTTCCTTCTAATGAAAGATGCTGCCCATTCGCATGACCCGAATAATGAAAGATACAAATATCATTCTGATACTTATTGAATCTATCTGCAATGATGTCAAGCGTAGCACTTTCTTCACGTTTCACTTCAACAACACCATTATTATCAACATCTTCGAGTGCATCATAAACGGCATGACTTTCTGCTTTGAGCATATCAAGGTGAGCATCCTCATCATTAGCAAAAGTCAATAGAATAATTGGTTGGCTAGCCATATTTTCTTGTTTGAGTTGTCGAGTTGTTCTTATCTGTAATACGTAGGATCTTGGCTGAATAACTTAATAACTCGTCCCTCAACACCTGATTTATTCGCCTGTTTTTTATAAATAATGGCACTCCAAGATTAATTATGGGTATTCCAAAAATCAGATGAAGAAGGTTCGACTT
>CAZMEH010000606.1:0-1922 GCA_964564885.1 uncultured Saprospiraceae bacterium
AAAGCACTGATAATCATATAATTGCAATCCTCCTTGACGCCAATCCGATATCTATCGGGAACATTGGATGAGCAAAATATATTCTTTTGGCAAAAACTTCTCTCACGAGGCTCGACCGAGTAATTGTCAAAGAACCTTTTAAATTAAGTATAGAATTATTTTTTAAATATTTAATTTCACTTAAACAATTCACTTAAGACAAGTTCTATATTTAATTGGCTGTCAATGAGTTTGTGCTTTTTAGAAAAGACATCATCCTCTCCGTCAATACTATAAACATGAATAGTTTCAACATCAGGCGCAACTAACCAATAGGATTTTACACCAGCATTAAAATACGTTCTTGACTTGACAACTAATTCTGTAAGACTTTGAGTTGGAGATAAAATTTCAATAACGCCTAATGGGATTTTTTTAGATTTCACCGTATCGTTACCTGGATTAAAAGAGAATTCTTTAAAAATAGCTAAATCTGGAATTTTTTCCTGTCCCTCAACTATAATACTTAGTTCTGGAATGATTTCAAGTCCAGTAGTATATTTACTATAAATAAGACGAATTAGCCTTGATTGCAAATAAGAATGATTCTCACTTCCCGTACCTTTTTTACGTTTTTTGATTTCCTCTTGCGTTTCTACTAAAACTCCCATAGTATTTTGATTTACGTTATATAATTAAATATACTAATTTATAAGGAATAAATCCAGTGGCAAATTAGTATTTTAAAAGGAAAAAACGCTGCTAAGCAAAAAGATTAAAACCAATTCGTGAATGATGAATTGGCTTTAATCTCAAAAAATAAATATAGAAATTCTCATTGAAAATCAAATCACAGTTTCACTTCAAACCAATCCTCAATCTGCTAATAATCTAGCGTATCAACGTCAGAATCAATATGTCTAAATTCATTTTTATCTGATTGATAAACATAATCCTTCTGCCATTTTCCAAGTTTTGAAGCTAACTTTCAATTCCATCAAGAATATATTCCACTTCTGAATTCGTCATAATCGGATGAATAGACATTCTAATCTAACCTGCTTGACCGTCATACCTCTTGCTGTCAATGCCCAAGTGCATCAGCGACTGCAACGCCTAAAAGTGCAGCTAAAACAGGATTATCATAGTTTATATTCATCGAAAATTATTTTTTTTATTAAAAAAAGCATTTACTCTTATCTATTTTTTATAAAATCTTGAAATTAACGTATATTTCAATCGTTAATATTAAAAGCTGTTTAAATTTAGTTATTTGAAATCTAAACAGCTTCTTAGGATACAAAAAATACATATTCTTAGACAAGATTTGCTAAGAGTTAAAATAACATTATAATGAATAAATTAGTTTGGGTATTAGCGATTTTAGTTTTATTTAGTTGTAGAAGAGGCGAAAAACCAACTCAACCAGAAGAGAATTTAATTTTAGAATCAAATATCACACAGGAGCAAAAAGACTTTGCCGGTGAATTTAAAACGTTCTTAGAAGCGTTCAAAAACGACGATTATGCAAAGTTAAATGAATTCATTAAACCTAATGAAAGGGTTTATACCATTTTTCCAACCGAAGGAATGTACAGCGATTTTTTGGATTATGACGATATGGAAACTCTAGCTAAAGATGTAAACACAATCGATGCAATCACTTATTTCAAGCAATCTACACAGGATGCAAGAGTAGCTGACGGTGAAATTGCTTATGAAGATTTGAGCGATATTGACCCTTGTGATATTAAAGAAATTGGCTATTATGGCGATTATGGTAAGACAAATATTCTTTCTGAAACGTATCGTGCGTCTATCGAAAACTTAGGAGAAGAGGTTGACTTGAAAGAATTGAAGAGTATTAAAAACTGCGAAGAAAATGTTAAAATCAAAGTAATGGTTGGTATTGGCGAAGAAGCGGATGTTTTCTATTTTACGGA
>CAZMEH010000607.1:0-2391 GCA_964564885.1 uncultured Saprospiraceae bacterium
ACAGAGCGCAAGGATTTTTAAAATCAATGTTTCTAAGCGTATTAGATTCTCATTTCTCTTTTTTCTCCTCTCTCTTTTTACGATAACTGCTTGCCACAATGCTACTTTTGATGAAGACGGCAATCTTTATGCGCCTTTTCTTCTTACTCGAAGTGGAACGATTGACTCATTAGTAAAAGTGATGACGCTTGATGAGAAACTAGGGCAACTTATTTTTGTAGAAAGAATTCTTTCAGAAAGCAGCGATTTGTTTGCCCTTTCTAAATTAGTTAAAGAAAAGAAAATTAGTGGTATTTTATCTACTTCTAATTACCTAGGAGTAAGCTATTTAAATGCTGTTGATAGTTTACAAAAAGTTGCTTCTATTCCTTTGCTTATTGGTTTAGCTCCGAATAATTACCGTGAATCTTTAATTCCTAGTTACAATCTATCGGCTATTGTAGAAGATAGTATTAAGTATGAAATCATAGAAAAAAATCAATCAAAATATAGCAATTACCAATATGATATTGCTTTTGATGTCGATTTACGAACGATTACGCAGCAAGATACAAGTTTACAAGATTCGTTTTTTATAAAACAGAAAATTGATGTTTTAGCGAATAGTGATTTTATAATAAACAATTATCAATCAAAGGGAATTTTGACAGGAATTAATAGTTGTGCTGATTTCAAAATGAACTTGAAACCAACCGATTTTTATTCAAAAAACACCTACTTGCCTTATCAGAATGTAGTAAAAAGCGGTGCTTCTTTGATTTATTTAATGTCAGAAACATTTACGCTTGATACTTTAAAAACATTAAAAAAGAATGCAGTTCGTGAATTTTTAGCAGATAGTTTAGATTTTAGAGGTTTGAGTTTTGCTCATGCGGGTGATGAAAATCATCTTGAACAGCAATTTAAAACAGGAATTGATGCTTTTATTGTAAAAGCTAAAGACGTAGATAATGTTTTAAAAACGCTTAAATCTACTTTTGAAAAAGGCTTAGTTTCTAAAAAACAATTGGATGAAAGTATCAAAAAAATCCTAATGGCGAAGGATTGGACTGGTCGATATGAAATAGAACGAGATACAACTGATTCAGGTTCTAAAGGATTAGAAAAGAGAATAGATTTTAGAAATATAATTGCTGAATATTCTACAACCGTCATCAAGGATGATAATAATTTATTGCCATTTAAAGAGAAAGCGAATCAAAATATATTAATAATCAGAAGCGGTTTATTTGTTCCAATAAATAATTTACCAAGTCATGAAACTTATTTTCTTAGAAATGACGATCTACTTTCTTCAGGTAAATTAGGAATTAATGAAGACGAGCTAAAATTAAAAAATTTAGACAAATATGATTTAATAATTATTACACTCAATAATGATTATTCTATTGAAAATTACTCAGATCTAAAACCATTAGAAGATAAGAAGAATGTTGTCTTGTTTTATACAGGAGAATTATCAAGACTAGCTACATTCGATAAATTCCAAGCAATTGTTCATAGTCCAGAAAGGCATAGAATAACAGCAATATTATCGGTTTTTGGAAAATATAGAGCATTAGGTCAAACGGCAATGAATGTTTCTAAAAGTATTAAATATGGTCAATCAAAACCATTAAAGAAACAAATTCAATTGCGTTCAAGATATTTTTTTGGAATGCTGCTTCCAGTTCATTCTTTACAAAAAATTGGTACAATTGTCCAAGAAGGAATCAAAGGAAAAGCCATGCCAGGTTGCCAAGTTATGGTGATTAAAAATGGTGAAATCTATTTCCAAAAAGCCTACGGACATCATACTTACCGAAAGGAAACAGCAGTTGACCTTGACCATATTTATGATTTAGCATCCATTACAAAAGTGATGTCAACGACGGCAGCGATGATGAAGCTATACGAAAATGGGAAATACAAACTAACCGATTCGCTTTATAAAATCCTAGATTTGGAAAAAGAGGCAACGATTAGAAATATTACCGTTAAAGAATTGTTGATACATGAGTCTGGTTTACAGGCAAATATGCCAATTAGTGAATACTTCAAAAAATGGGATCGTTATACTTCAAAACCTCAAGACAGTGCCACAATACATATAAGTGATAATTTCTATTTGTATGATAAATGGCTAGATACACTTTGGTATGAAATTCAAATATTAGAGATTGGTGAGAAAAAATATCGATATTCTGATATCAATGCAAACCTTTTACAGCGCATTGTCGAAAAATTAGCTGGAAAAAGCTTGGATGATTATGTAAATACGACTTTTTATGAACCGCTTTTAATGCAACACACGCTTTATCAGCCGCTGAGTAAGTACGAGAAGAAAGGAATTGTTCCAACCGAAATAGATGATTTTTGGCGCAAAAGACTGGTTCATGGTTATGTTCATGA
>CAZMEH010000608.1:0-5465 GCA_964564885.1 uncultured Saprospiraceae bacterium
AGTTATCGCCACAGGCAGAGAAGAGAGAACGGAGACAAAAACTAGAATTTTTTATTTATTAATTATCAATGATGAAAAATATAAAAAAACGCTCTTTTCTCTGTTCTAAGAAAATGTATTGTAGGATGGTTTTAAACCTTATAGCTTTGACAAACCTATAGGGTCTGTGCCATTCCAACCCAAACTGTAAACACATGTTACGTGAATTAAATAAATTGAGCTGTCAGACGGCTTAAAGTCGTCTGACAGCTAGGTTTCAATCCAAAACTGTAAAGTATGCTTGTCCGGAAACCTCGGTGGATGCAACTAATCTCGTGAAGCGAAGACTGAATAATAGATTTTTCAAATTAGGGATTACCATATAGCTCCTCACATTTTACTATTTAGTCAACAATTGGCAAATCCATTTTCCTCTATTCTTGGATTTCACGAGTTCAAAACCTGCATTTTTTGTATGCTCAATGAGTAAACTTTCATCTTGCTGCAAAAATCCCGAAACCATTAGAAAACCGCCTGTTCTCAACTTATCGTATAACGTAGGTAACGATTCTAATATTACATTGCGATTGATATTTGCTAGTATAATGTCAAAACCGCTGCTTTGCACGTCAGGTAATGTTCCTTGAAAGGTTTTAATCGAAGGCGTTCCATTTCTTTGAGCATTTTCTAATGTGTTCAAATAAGATTCCTCTTCAATGTCAATTGCTTCCACATCATTTGCGCCAAGCATCACAGCTAAAACAGATAAAATACCAGTTCCACAGCCGTAATCGAATACTTTTTTATCTTTAAAATCAATATCTTTCATCGTAGACATCATCATGTAAGTTGTTTCATGATGACCTGTTCCGAAAGCCATTTTAGGATTTATAACGATTTCGTACTCGACATTGTCAAATGGTTTATGGAAATCTGCTCGAATGGCACAAAAGCCTTCAACTACGACAGGTTCAAAATTTGATTCCCAAAGTTCATTCCAGTTTTGATGTTTTACAAATTCCCGAGTCCATTGAAAATCAAAGGTTTTTTGTAAGTTAGTTAAAGCCGTATTTGTAGCCTCTGTGTCAAAGGTTGCAGGAATAAACGCATCGATTCCATCTTCTAGTTCTTCAAAAGCATCAAAAGACATTTCATTCAGAAATGCGATTAAGATTTCTGAAATAGCTACGTCGTTTTTTATTTTATAATTGTAATAATCTCCTTTTTGCATATTGTGCTATATGTAAGAAGTTAGATGCTTCTAAAGCATCTAACTTCTATTTGGTTTTAATTAAATTTATAAACTTTCAGCTCGTCTTTTGATGTTTCTAAAAGCGCTGCCATTGTTTTGTTAAAAATCGGGTGTACTAGACTTGACACAATCTCTATCAATGGTTTCAGAACAAAGTTTCGTTCTTGAATTCTAGGATGAGGAACAATCAGGTTTTCTTCATTAATGATTTCATTATTATAAAACAAAACGTCAATATCAATCAATCGCTCTGCCCATTTTTGAATCCTAATCCTTCCCATTTCTAATTCAATATTCAAAACAATCTCTAAAACCTCTTGTGCCGTTAATCGCGTTTCTATTTTCAATACTTGATTCAAGAATAACGGTTGATCCGTAACGCCCCAAGCTTCTGTTTCGTAGACAGACGAAGTTGCCACTATTTTTCCGACACGTTTTTCTATGCTATCGTTTGCTTGTTCAAGGTTTATTAACCTATCTCCAAGGTTTGTTCCTGTTTGTAGAAAAGTAATATTCATTTCTTAAAAGGTAAAGCATCGGATGCCTTGAAGGCATCCGATGCTTATATAAATTCTAAATTATTTTAAAACCAATTCGATACTAATAATCCATTATAGAGTTCTGAAAAGAAATACTCAACTAGCCCAAATTGGAAAATTAGCGATATTAGAAGCGTAAATGCGAAACCAAATACTGCGCCCCAAAAGTGCGCATTGTGCCCAATATTATCCATTTGTCGTTTCGCCATATACGACGAATACCAAAGGTATAAAGCACCAAAAAGCATGGGAGGAATAGAACCCGGTATAAATAAAAGACCAATTCCACCTTGCCATGGACTAAAAAAGATGCTCGCAAAAACAACCGCAGAAACTGCACCAGATGCGCCCAAAGCAGCATAACCGTAATAGTTTTGGTGCTTTTTATAATCTGGAATAGATGACGCTCCAATCGCTAAAACATACATGACTAAGTATAAAATTCGACCAAATATTTCGCCAAAATAATATCCAAAGTATTGTTCTACGGATTGACCAAATGAATATAAAACATACATATTGAAGAGCAAATGCATCCAATCTGCGTGAATTAATCCTGATGAGAAAAAGCGATACCATTCGCCAGTCTCTTTGATTTTGGCAGGCAGAAAGATAAATTGCGCCTTGAGCTTTCTGTCTTCAAAGGCTCGATAAGAAGTCAAGCCTGTAATTACCATAATTACAATTGTGATTATATATAATGTCATTTATGTTTGATATTTTGAATAGCGAGTTCTCGCCACAAGTTGTTCAACAACGAAAAATCGAATTCCACACTAAAAGTTACTTCATCGTTTCCAATGCTTTTTCAATCATTTTATCATCTTCATACATGACTTTGAAAAACCCGTTTAACTCAAAGAATTGTTTTGCAATATTGGCTTTCATTATTTGTGCCAATTTTGATTTGCATTTATTATAATTCGCGGAATCTAACTTTACACCATTTTTCGAAGCATATTTAGTGAACTCGTTCAACAAAGCGTCGCTAATATTTATATTTTCATTAAAACCTTTAAACGAATCATATTTCGCATAATAATCACGGCTCTTATCTAAATGTTCATAAACGAATGGCGCAATGTATTGAGCAACTTCAAGAAAATAATCATTATCAAAAGATTTGTCTATTGGAATAAAATAATCTGGCGTAATTCCGCCGCCGCCATAGACGACTCTGTTCTTGCTTGTAAAATACTTCGTTGTGTCTCCAACTGAAATACTATCTTGATTATCTAATTCGCCCGACGCTTGACGAGTGTACATTTCCTTATTGTATTTGTCTCGGTCATCATCGTATGGCTTCTGAATAGAGCGACCCGAAGGCGTGTAATATCTCGCTACGGTCAATCGAAGTGCCGCACCGTTGCTTAACATATATTGCTCTTGAACCAAACCTTTCCCGAATGAACGGCGACCAATAATACTTCCTCTGTCCCAATCTTGAATTGCACCCGCCATGATTTCACTGGCAGAAGCCGAACCTTCATCTATCAATAAAGAAACCTTTCCGATATCGACAATCGTCCTTCCTGTAGACTTGTATTCAGATTTTTTATAATTGCGTCCTTCTGTGTAAACCAACATTTTAGCATCGCTAAATATTTGGTCAAGAATTTTTGTAGCTGCGGTTAAATAGCCGCCAGGATTTTGTCGCAAATCAATCACAATATTTTCTAAACCTTCTTTTTCTAGTTCTTGAATTTTGCTAACAAACTCTTGATGTGTTGTTGCACTGAATCGACCGATTTTAATGTAGCCCGTATTCTCGTTCAACATATAAGCAGCTTCAACGCTATACAAAGGGATTTTATCACGAGTTATCGTAAAAGGAATTAGTTTTTTCTTATTACCTCTTTTGATTTTAACGTTAACTTTTGTCCCTTTTTCGCCTTTTAGTTTTTTGATGATTTGCTCATTGGTAATTTTCACGCCAGCAACTACGCTATCTTCAATTTCAACGATTTTATCACCCGATCTAATTCCTTGCGCTTCTGACGGACCACCAGGAATGGCAGAAACGACATAAATCGTATCATCTTTTACGATAAATTGAACGCCAATTCCTTCAAAATTACCGTCTAATTCTTCATTCACAGAAGACAACTGATAAGCAGGAATATAGTTAGAATGCGGATCAAGTTCTTTCAAAATACTCTTAATCGCTCCATCGACTAGCTCTTCGCTATCGACATCATCGACGTATTTTGCTTCAACAAATCGGACAAGTTCGTCCAAACGCTGGCTCGAACCAGAATTACCATAACTTCCGTTTGGTAATTTTTCTATTGTGAAACCTAGCATAATACCGACAGCTAGGACAACACCAAATAAAAGTGGCAACCAAATGTTTAATGGTTTATTAGATTGGTCATTAGAAAATATGCTCATTCTGAAATTTTATTTTTAGTAAACAAAGACTATTTAATGCCTAATATTTATTCGATTTCAAATATAGTCGCTAAATTCGCAAATCTTTTGACAAGATGGAAATTAATTTGCAAGCTCAAAATTAAGAAAATGCAACTAATAGCGGATAGTGGTTCGACAAAAACAAGCTGGAGACTGGTAAAAAGCCGAAATGATGTGAAAAAAGCCGCAACTATTGGCTACAATCCACATTATTTTACAACAGAAAAAATGGAAGCTAGTTTAATAGCTCACCTTTTACCTCAACTTAATACGTCAACTGAAGAGATTAAAGAAATTTATTTTTATGGAGCGGGTTGTTCTTCTCCTATAAGTAATAAGATTGTTGAAGATGCATTCAAAAGCATTTTCAAACATGCAATCATTGATGTTGACCATGATTTGCTGGGCGCAGCTCGTGCATTGTGCGGAAAAGACCCTGGCATTGCTGGTATTTTGGGTACCGGTTCAAACAGCTGTTCCTTTAATGGTGTAAATATTATTGATAACATCACTTCTCTTGGCTTCATGCTAGGTGATGAAGGAAGCGGCGCAAGCTTAGGTCGTAAATTGGTTCAGGCATTTTTCTATAGAGATTTGCCAAAAGATATTTCTGAAAAATTCTACGATACTTATAAAATGGATAAGGATACCATTTTTCATAATGTTTACAAATCAACTATGCCAAGTCGCTACATGGCGCAGTTCAGTAAGTTTTTAAGTCAAAATATTGAACATCCTGCTATTTATGATTTAGTAAAAGCTGAAATGAATCGTTTTGTAGATACGCAAATTGCTAAATATGAAAATGTAGATAAATTACCTGTTCATTTATTAGGTTCAGTGGCTTTCCATTTCAGCGATATTATTCAAACGATTTTTGACGAACGTGGCTATACTTTAGGTCGGATCGTCCGTGAGCCAATTGAAACTTTGGTAGATTACCATAATTAGGTTTTAAGTAGTAGGCTGAATTGACATCTCATTATAAGAACATAAAAGAACCACCGAACCTGCCTTCCAGAGGCACGACAGGCAGGCTTCGTGGTTATTCTTTGGACTATTCCTTCTCATTTATCATTTTTTCAAATTGAGCAAAATCTTCTGCACTTTGAAAAACAGACTCATGCAAATAATAAAAGGCGGATTTATTGACAAACAACAAATAGTAGTTTTTTTCTTTAACAATATTTAAAATGCGATTGATTGGGAATTTCGTTTTTTGCTTATTTTGTAAATTAGCTGTAATCACTCCATTTTCAAAATGGAAAAACTCGGCACTAAAT
>CAZMEH010000609.1:0-3871 GCA_964564885.1 uncultured Saprospiraceae bacterium
ACATATAGTTTATTGGATACAAGGGAAAACATTGAATTTCATTTTGAAGAAAGTTCTAATGACCTAATTGGAGAAATGGAAGACAATCGGTTAGTGAAATATTATCTTGAATATACCCAAGATTTTCCGCTGATAAGAGCAGATGCAGCTGGAAATGTTGAAATCTATGCGATAAAATATGGAACAGTCAATTTTGTTGGGAAACCCGAATTTCTATATCCTCTTTCTTTAAATTTGAATTTATTGAATGATGAAAATATAAAAATTGATTATTCAAGAAAACAAAAAGGGCCGGTCAAAAATTATCGAAACCTATTTGAACGAATTAAAGGAATATAAAAAACGTGTCGTTTCGATAATATCCTTTCTGTAAAATGTATTCAATTTTCTGCGAAATGGTTACGTTGCAAAAACGCTCTTATTTTACCTTTGTATTATCATTAATTAGTGAAAAATCAAGAAAATGAGTAATATTAAGACCTCTCGAACGATGATAACTCGTATCTTTATTGTGCTTGTCGCAGTACAAGCCCTTTTAGAATTTGTTGGTTCTTTGAAAAATCCCGTGACAAAATGTTTTTCGTAGAAAAAATGCCTTATCGTGTGCCGTTAGCCGTGTGCCGTGTGCCGATTTTGAAACTTCCACTGGGTTTTTCAAAGAACCAATTTGTTATAGGCGTAGGTATGTTGGCTGACTTTAAGCTTGCTGTAGAAACAGGCTTTAATCTTACGCATACAAGTGATATGGATTTGTTTGGTGTTGTCATCGGTCTTCAACTCATCATGTTAGCTACTTTTATGGTCTTTAGTATTATTTGGACTAATAAAGGACAAAAGGCTGGCCCTATTGTTGGGATTATTGCTGGAATATATTTTCTTGTATTTAGTGTTATGTCATTTGTTAAATTTGGTAATGTAGACGCTATTTACATTGATGGTATCAGAGGGTTGATAACGGCTATCATTGGTTTTGTGGTATATAAGGAAATTGGAAATAAAGCGAAATAATCAACATTAAAAAGGAAAAAATTATGTCAAATAAAAAATGGGACGTCAGTGATATTCCTAATCAAAATGGTAAAGTAGTTATCATAACTGGTGCAACAAGTGGATTAGGAAAAGAAGCAACTAAAGTATTAGCAGGTAAAAATGCGACTGTTATAATGGCAGTTAGAAATATAGAAAAAGGTGCAATTGTTGTCCAAGAAATTAAAAAGGGATTTCCAAATGCAACGATTGATGTTAGAAAGTTAGAATTGAATAGCTTAAAGTCAATAAAGTCATTTGCAGAAGGCGTCAAAGCAAATTACAATCGCTTAGATATTTTAATTAATAACGCTGGTGTAATGGCTTGTCCGTTTTCAAAAACAGAAGATGGTTTTGAGATACAAATGGGCGTGAATCACTTAGGACATTTTGCGTTGACAGGACATTTAATGCCTTTGTTGAAACAAACAAAATCATCCCGAATTGTAGCGACTTCAAGTATTGCGCATAAACAAGGTGATATTAATTTTGAGGATATCAATTGGGAAAGTAGAGATTACGCTACAGGAAAAGCCTATGGAGATAGTAAAGTTGCGAATCTTTATTTTGCGTACGAATTAGCAAGAAAGTTGGAAAATGAACCGAATGCTCCTTTGGTAACAGCGGCACATCCTGGTTGGACAAGTACCGAATTACAACGACACTCGCTTATGTTCAGAATCTTAAATCCTATTTTTTCTCAAACAGTCCAAAATGGTGTTCTACCAACATTAAGAGCAGCAATTGATGAAAATGCTAAAGCGGGAGATTTCTTTGGCCCTTCTGGATTTATGGAATTGAAAGGTGCTCCAAAGGTCGTAAAATCAAATAAAATGTCACACGACACAACTAAAGCAAAGCAACTTTGGGAAATGTCAGAAAAAATGACTGGCGTTACTTATTAGACAAGATAAACAGAATTTACAGGATGTCCTTTATAGTTAGCTATGAAGGACATCCTTATTATCTTGTTCATCCTGTTCGTTTTGTGAATAATCACGAGTAAATCCTCTTCATCCTGTAAATCCTATCAAAAACTAAAATAAATATGCCTGATTTTTTTCATACAAAAAGTGTTTCGGAAGTTCATCGTTTATTTGGTTCAGAAAAGCCATTGCATCCGCTGATTACAATCATTAGGGAATGGCCAAAGACTGATTTTGATTTCTCAACGGTCAAAATGACGAGTGATTTGTATTTGATTGGAATGAAAGGGAATGTCAAAGGAGCGTTCAAATATGGTCGAAATTCTTATGATTATGAAGAAGGGACATTGGCTTTTTTAGCACCAAATCAAGTGCTTTCTTTTGAAGATACAGAGAAAGATTCAGAGGTTGGCGGTTGGAGTATTATTTTTCATCCTGATTTAATTCGTAAATCTGATTTGGGGCAACAGATAAAATCCTATTCATTTTTTGATTACGATGTCAATGAAGCGTTGCATATTTCCGAAAAGGAAAAGCAGATTTTAGCGGATTTGGTGCAGCGTATCGAGACGGAATTAGACCAAAATATTGATAAGCATTCGCAAGAGCTGATTATTGCAAATTTGGAAACTTTGTTGAAGTATTGTCGCCGATATTATGACCGACAATTCTACACCCGAACCAATTTGAATAAAGATTATATCGTTCGATTTGAAAATTATTTGGAAACTTACTTCACTTCTGAAAAATCAATGAATAAAGGATTGCCAACGATAAAGCAATGCGGCGAAGCACTAAATATGTCTGGTCGCTATTTGAGTGATTTGCTCAAAGTCGAAACAGGTAGAAGTGCAAAAGACCATATTCACGGTTATATTATTGAGAAAGCAAAAAACCTATTATTGAGTACAAATTCATCGGTTAGTGCTGTTGCTTATGATTTAGGATTTGAATATCCACAGCATTTTAGCAAGTTATTCAAGTCAAAAACAGGAAACAGTCCGAGCGAATACCGAAACTTGAACTAAAGAAATAGAAAGTATAATTTATTAGGAAAGTGGCTTCTAAATATTCGGAGTCGCTTTTTTTTAAATCATTTATCACAAACAAAAAAAGCCCAATGGAACGAATCCATTGGACTTTTAACAAAACTATACTAAAACCTTAACTATTAAACACTAATCAATTTCAATCTCATGACGAGCCGTTTCAAAACCTTCCATTTTTGGTAAGTTAAGAATCAAAACACCATTTTCGTATTTTCCTCCAATCGCTTCTTGGTTGATTTTATCATTCAATTCAAACTGGCGAACAAATCCACTCGGTGTATACTCTTGTCTTTTCCAGTTCTCGGTCGTTTCCTTTTTATGTTCTACCGAAATGCTCAAAACACCATCAGTAAGACCAATTTTGAAATCACTTTTCTCAAACCCTGGAGCGAATAAATGAAGCTCATAGCTATTATCCAATTCCCGAACATTCGCAGGTGGATTACTAAATTTAGCTTTCATATTCTCTTTCCATGCTTTTTTTAGTGGATGCTCTCCGTGTCCTCTAGATCTATTTTCATTACTTTGGCAACTATTATAATAAGCTCTTTTGTTGTACATCTTTTTTAAGTTTTAAGATTCTTTATCCCGATAGCTATCGGGATTTAGTGATTACTCGGTCACACCTCGTGAGAGAGTTGATTACTGGATTAGTGATTGGTTTTATTTTGTCATCTTACCTATTTCACTAACTATTTTTCAGTAACCAAATTAATTATTTTGAATATAATAAGCTGCTTGTTTTTTGCTTCAAACAGCTTCTTTTTAAAGTTTATTTGTTTTCTGAAATTTTGCCGCTAGCCGTCCGCCGTTTCTAAAACTTCCACAAAATTTCAAAAGAACCAATTTATTGATTAAAATCGAACTTGG
>CAZMEH010000610.1:0-4323 GCA_964564885.1 uncultured Saprospiraceae bacterium
TTCAAAGGCTTTCAGGCAATTTTCCGATATCTGCCAGTATTATGTTAAGTAGAGTGTTTTTTTGCTATATCTGCCGATTGTAGGCTACTTCTTATGAATTGCCTATAACTGTTCTTGCCTCGTTCATTTTTCAAAATATTTATTTTTTGTAGAATTATATTTTTCACAAAAAAAAAGGATGAACAGGATATCTAATGGTTTGTATCAAACCTTATAGAATCTTGCCCAAAAAGCCGATTAAACCCTACTTAACATAAATATACTATTAGGAAAACTCGTTTTCCTTGTTTTTGCTTATAATTTATATTATGTTAAGTAGCGTTTCGTAAAAGTGAGGTTAGCGCAAAAAAATAGCTTTTAGAAGGTTTTAATCCCTCCTAAAAGCTATTTGTATAAAACTCATCACCTAGTCGACTAAATCAGTCTTTGCATTACTTATCTTGCTTCGCAAAAACTTTCTTTAATAATTCAGTACCTCTAGCGATCGGGTCAACCCTGATTTTCGCTTCTTCTTTTTGAATCATGAAAAATAATCCGTCCATTGCTCTATTTGTTACATAGTCGTTAAGATCTGGATTAATTTTTTCTACAAAAGGAATTCTGTTATACTTCGTGACAATATCTTCCCATTTGTCCAAAGCTTTTACTTTTTTCAAAGAAGTCGTGATCACAGGACTGAAACTCTGGTACAATTGATCAGAAGTTGTTGTTTTCAAATAAGACGTCGCAGCATCTTGTTGACCGCCCATCAAGATATTTGAAGCATCTTTAATGGTCATTTGTTTGATAGAACTGATAAAGATTGGCTTCGCTCCTTTAGCAGCATCTTCCGCAGCACGATTCAATTTTTCCACCACACCATCAACTAAACTTCCTAACCCTAAATCTCTCATTTTTTTCTCTATTTTCGCTGCTTGTGGCGGAAATAGAACCTTAATAGCTTCGTTTTTGTAATATCCATCTGTCTTAGAAACAAGGTCAGCTCCTTTTGAAATCCCTTGCGTTAAGGCTTCCTTTAAGCCCATTCCGATTTGACCTTCTGTCAAACCTTCCTCTCCTACTAAAACATCCGTTAAGATTTTTTGTAATTCTGGCGTACAAGATATCATCGATACCATAGGCAGGCAAATCATACAAATTAACATGGCTTTTTTAAACATAGTAATTTTGTTTTTATTTTGTGTGATAAAAAATCACAAGCTCCTCTCCTTCTTTTGACGCCTGCCTATCGGCAGACAGGATTAAAAGTACAAAGAGTTTACGATTACAAACGTTAAAGTTTATTTAAAAAGATATGTTCCTATGACGAATTAAAATCAAATTAGTAACATTTTTCATTAAAGTACAAATACATAAGGTGTTGGATGTCAATTAAATACATCCAACACCTTCAACTAAATATACGAATTAATGTTCTTTAAATTCCTCTAGTCGCCAAAGCTAAGCCAGTAAACACGAACGGTAAACCTACCCAAAACCATGAGTTAAGGAATATTAACAACAAAATAGTAGCTATTGTAGAAACTATTGTTATTACCCAGTATAAGCCTGTACCTTTTTTTTCTTCTGTTGATTCTGACATGATGTTATTAAATTTTCAAACGTATTTTTTAATGATACTGCAAATGTAAAAACCTATTTCGAAATCTCTAAATAACTGAATACTTTTTTTGAAATTTAAATTTTATTGTGCGCTATTATCTTTTTCTTGAATACTTAATCCTTTTTTAAATTCCAAAGTTACCTGTGCTACTTTAATAATTTCTTTTTATGACAATCCAGATGACGACGGGTGCGCCTAGTAGAGAAGTAACTGCATTAATAGGCAATTGCTGTTCTGAGCCTGGAACTTGCGCTAATATATCACAAAACAACATAATCATCACGCCAATAATCATCGTAGCAGGTAAAAGGATTTGATGATTTTGGGTTTTAAAAAACATTCGAGCCAAATGCGGCGTCGCTATTCCAACAAAAGCAATTGGTCCACAAAAAGCGGTGACACTTCCTGCTAAAATTGCTGTAATAAATATAATGACAAATCGGATAGGCATGACATTCAAACCCATACTTTTGGCGTACTCCTCTCCTACCAACAGCACATTTAGAGATTTTACAATAAAAAAACTAGCTATCAAACCCGTTCCACAGACAACCGATAATATTTGTAATTCTTCAAATGAAATACGGGTCAAGCTTCCGAATGACCAAAGGACAAATTGCTTTAATTGATGTAATCCGCTGAAATACTCTAAAACGGTGACAATTGCACTTGTGGCACTTCCGAGCATTAAGCCGACAATGAGCAGCGTTACAATTTCTCGTACTCGCCAAGCAATAGATAACATGAGCATTAAAACGAGAAAAGAACCTAATCCAGCCATTCCAACCAAAGCCCAAGAGGAACTTGCGATAAATGTCAAACCGCTGGCTGACATTAAAAGAACCGCAACGCCAAGACTTGCGCCAGAGCTAATTCCTAAGACATAAGGGCCAGCAATTGGGTTTCGGAAAAGCGTTTGCATTAATAAACCGCTAATGGCTAAACTTGCGCCAACAATTGCCGCAGCAAATACTCTTGGCATTCGATAATCTAATATAATGGTTTGCCAGACGGGATTAGTCGCTTCGTTTCCGATAAGGATTTGAAAGACTTCTGAGATAGGTATCCAAACAGAACCTAAGGCTAAATCTCCAAGAAATAGTATTAGGCAGCTTGTTAATAATAGATAGAATTTAGTTTGCATATTTGTGTTAAGAAGGCAGTTTGAGAAGGCAGAAGAGAGACCGCTACGCTGGGAGATCGCCTTCGGCTGTCAGAAAGTATTAGAGGTTTCACAAGTAAACTGACTAGTAATTTCTAATTTGGAGAGTTTCTTTGACCAAAGCTAACGCTTAAAATCTGACAGCCGAAGGCGATCCGACAGCGTAGCGGTCTCTCTTCTGACTTCTCTCCTATCGAATAAAAGTCCAATTATTGCCCGAAGACATATCTTCACTAAAAGCGTATCCGCCCAAATCAAAGCCTTTTAAATCTTCTGGATTAGATATTTTGTGTTTGATGGCATAACGGCACATCATTCCACGAGCTTTTTTTGCGTAAAATGAAATCACTTTGTATTGACCATTTTTTTCATCTAAAAAGCTAATATTATATAAATTCCCTTGCAATTCTTTTTTATGAACTGATTTGAAATATTCATTACTCGCCAAATTGATGATATTTTGAGAACCCGAAGCCGCTAAATCCTTATTAACTAGCTTAGTGATTTTATCATCCCAGAACTTATATAAGTTAGTTCCATTATCATTTGCTAACCTTGTTCCCATTTCTAAACGGTGCGGCTGTATCAAATCCATCGGTTTCAAAAAACCGTACAAACCAGATAAAATACGCAAATGCTGTTGAGCGTATTCAAAATCAACCGTTTCAAAATCCGACACATCCATTCCAATATAAACATCTCCTTTGAAAGCTAGTGCCGCTTGTTTTCCTTGCTCGTCGGAATAACGCAATGCAAAAGACTGGTAACGCCCTACGTTCAAAGCTGCCAAATTATCACTCAGATGCATTAATGATTTAATATCATCATGTGACTTTTGGCGCAAATTCTTAATCAGCTTATTGGTGTCTGCTAATAAACGAGGCTTCGATTTTAGAGAAACATCTGTCGCTTCAAAATCCAATGACTTAGCAGGAGATATTAGAAATAGCATATTTTTTTATATTATGTATCGTCGACTTTAGTCGATTAGATTTATAACTATTTGTTCTTTAATGTTTCATTAACCTAGTCGACTAAAGTACAACGGTACGATTATAAATACAATGATAGTGAAATCAATAAATATAGACAATCAAAATATCTGAATGTTCAATCAAGGAATAGGTTTCATCTGGTTATCCCGTAATTTTATTCAAAGTATTTAAATGCTTTTTCCTTATTTATTTTCTTCCCTTCAAATTGCGGTGTAGCTTTCAATGAATACTTATACAATCCTTTTAAGTTCTCCCTGTCATTATGAAAAGGTCAATATATTATTGAAAGTGTACTATATTTACTGCTTCTGCATTCCTACTCTAAATCAATTCCTAAGAAAGTACAAAAATCAGACTGATTTCGAATACATATAATTTGTTTTGGTTTTTGAAAAAAAAATCTTAATAATGTTTTTTATCTTAGAGTTCTTCAAAATTTATTTACCGTAAGAGAAATCATAAAATTGAAACATTAGAATTAAATTTAGCATTACTAATGTTTTTTTATTAATAATCTCTTAAGTGTATAAATTTTTGAAATAAACTAAGATAAAAAACATTAT
>CAZMEH010000611.1:0-2153 GCA_964564885.1 uncultured Saprospiraceae bacterium
GTAATATATAGATTTATTAATGAATGTAAGTTTGCGTTTTATATTAAAAAAAAATGCCTTATTTATTAACATAATTATTAATTCTATATTTCACAATCACAAATTTTCAAAAAATGAAAAAGACAGTATTACTATTTGTTATGCTATCGATGATGACGAATTTAATCATCGCTCAAAATGCTTATGTCAATGTTAAAGTTGGTGTAAATGGTCTCTATAATGTTGGAGAAACGGATCGTCAAAAGATGTATGAGGATTTCATGGAAAACCCAGGTTATCAAGTTGGTGCTGAATTTGGTATAAAGATATTTAGTATTCTTGGTTTTAGAGGTGAAGCTAACTATGTAAATGGAAAGTTCTCCTATGAAACGGAAAGAGAAACAACTCAGCTTCCTGATGGAACAATTGGTAATTTTGATATTACTGAAAAGATGAATATCATCAATCAAGGTATTCAGATTCCTACTTCATTAACATTGGACTTTGGTCTACTTGATGTGAATATTGGCCCTAACTTTGAGTTTTTAATTTCATCTATTGCTACAGGTAGTTTTGATGCCAGTAATTTGGATTCCCTTGCTCAAAGTATTCCTACATCAGATATTAATTATGACTTTTTTAATGATGCAGAAGGTGTAGGTGCATACTTTGATCAAGCCGTAAAAGATGGTAGTTTATTCAACAAATTCAATATCGGTTTAAATATTGGTCTTGGTGTTGACTTAGGAAAAGCAAGAATTGATTTGAAAACAAATTATACGTTGACTGACGCTGTGAATGATTATTATCAATCAACACAAGGCGAGACAGTTGACCGTCCAATTAGTTTTCAATTATCTGGTGTTTATCGCTTATTCAGCTTTGGTGACGGCGATGGTGATAATAAAGATGATGACGAAACGGAAGATGATGTTGATTTACTTTTCCCAATGCAAGAGATTAAATAATTCTTAGAAGCGAGAAAAGAGATCGCTTCGCTGAGGAATGACGACCAAATAAATTTACATTTTAATCCTCATTCCCGAGAGAACAGAGAGTTTAAAACATAATGTTTATCTCTGTTCTCTCAGCAAAAGCGGTCTCTCCTCTCTCCTCTTCTAATGATAAGCTGGTTTATATTCTACTCCGTCGATTACAATTTTTGCGATAATTTCCTTCATGATTTCAGAAGTTCCTGCATAAATTGGAATGACACGCACGTCACGATAAATTCTGGCAATTGGATATTCTTCCATAAAACCATATCCGCCGTACATTTGCAAACACTTGTAAGCAATTTCGTTGATTAAGTCAGATGTTTTCAATTTCAACATCGAACATTCTTTTACAACAAATTCACCTCTTGACAAGCGAAAAGACGTATGATGCATAAAGTGTTTCCAAGCTTCCATTTCTGTTGCCATGTCTGCAATTTGATGGCGCAATGCTTGAAATTTATTAATCGTTTTACCAAATGCAGAACGTTCTGACATATATTGTAGCGTCATATCAAGGATGCGTTGCATGCCTCCGACGTTGAATTGTGCCGTTGACAAACGCTCAACTTGTAAACTATCCATCATATAATAGAAGCCTTTTCCTTCTTCACCAATGATATTTTCAACAGGAACTTTCACATCAGCAAAAGCAATTTCTGCGGTGTCAGAACTTCTCAAACCTAACTTGTCTAATTTGTTTTTTGAAACACCTTCCAAGTCCGCATCAATAACAATCATCGAAAGACCTGTTTCTGTTTTCACTGCGGTTACGAAAAAGTCTCCGTAATAACCATTTGTGATAAACGTCTTTGAACCATTAATGATATAATGATCGCCTTCTCTTCGCCCAACGGTACGCATTGCTTTCAAGTCTGAACCTGCAAATGGTTCTGACATCGCTAATGCACCAACTTTTGTTCCTTCAATTCCTGGTGCTAAGTATTTCTTTTTCAAAAAATCTGAGCCACCACGAGCAACGTAGTTCAAGGCTAAATAGACGTGAGCAGAAATCGTTGTTGTTGTTCCTGCGGTACATTGATAGCCCATTTCTTCGGCTAAAACCGTGGTGTACATGAAATCTAATCCCATACCGCCGTACTCTTCTGGAAATTCTAAACCTAGAAAACCCATCTCACCCATTTTGCGAAATAATCTTCGGTCAATTTTTCCATTTTT
>CAZMEH010000612.1:0-1942 GCA_964564885.1 uncultured Saprospiraceae bacterium
CGCAAAGCGGAATCAATACGCTTCAAGGTTTTTTTAATAACCTTAAATCAAAAGGTTATTTAAATTGGCATGAATGGGTGAAAATTTCTAAACTCAAAGTCGGAAAAAAAAGTAGTAACGATGTAGAAACCATTATGCTATTTGCTCAAAAAGTAGAAATACATCCAGACTTGCATGAAGACATGCGTGCTTTTGTTTCCAATGTTTTTGACTTATCGGTTCAAGCCATTCGAGAATACGACAATTTCAAAAAACGTCGTGGTTTGATTGATTACATTGATATGGAAATTCACGTCAATGAGTTGCTCAATCATCCTGTGGTACAAGAAGTGATGACCGAAGAATTGGATTTATTAATGGTAGATGAATTTCAAGATACCAGTCCAATTCAGTTAGAAATATTTTTAAAACTCTCCAAATTCGCCAAAGTATCCGTTTGGGTGGGTGACCCAAAACAATCTATTTACGGTTTCCGTGGTGCTGATCCTGCGCTGATGCGTGCGATTATTGACAAGATGGGCGGCGTAAAACCAGAAGATATTCAGCGATTCTCGTGGCGTTCAAGACAAGAGATTGTCCATACGGTAAATGCGCTTTTTGTAAAAGCATTTCCAAATATTCCGCCATCACAAGTCGCTCTTAAACCTAAACGCACCAAAGAAGACGACCATATCGAACAAGATTCTGCCATTATTCATTGGCATTTTGAATATGAAGGAAAAGGAAAACGCTTACCTGGGAAACCATGGATGGAGCGTTGTATCGCATCGAACATTCGGGAGATGTTAGCTAATAATGTGATTATTATTCCAAAGGACGAAAACAAAGAGCGAGCGTTAGAAGCTGGTGATGTTGCCGTGCTTTGCCGTTCAAATATGGAATGTCAAACCGTTGCGGAGGCGTTGCATCATATGGGTTTGAAAGCAGCCATTGCTAGAAATGGACTGTTACAAACCGCAGAAGCAAAACTAGTGCTAGCTTGTTTGAAGTATATTTTAAATGATAGAGATTCACTTTCTGTTGCGGAGATTTTGTTATTAGCATCTGGAAAAGGTATTGAAGAAATTATTGACCATCGTTTAAAATTCATGCAAACGGAAGAGCATTTTACCCGTTGGGCGATGGAATTAGATTACATCAAGGAATTGCGTGATTTGCGTTCGCAAGTCGTTGAATTGTCGAGTGCGGAGATTTTGAGTTTGCTCATGGAAGAACTTGATATTCGTAGAATTGTCGCCGCTTGGGGCAATCCGTCCCAACGTTTGAGTAATCTCGATGCACTTTCAAAACTCTCTTTGCAATACGAAGAAAACTGTAATCGCTTACATACTGCGGCTTCGCTTGGTGGATTTTTGCTTTGGTTGGCGGAACTCGAAGGCTTAGGTTTGGATGCGCAAGGTTCGGGCAAAGGCAAGGATGCGGTAAACGTGATGACATATCATAAAAGCAAGGGTTTGGAATGGCCTGTGGTTGTTTGTCATAGTTTAGAAAGCAATTTGCGTGATAATGTTTGGGGCATTAATATTGAAGGTGAAACCAAAGATGTTGATTTAGATAATGTCCTTGGCGGTCGCTGGCTGCGTTATTGGGTCAATCCGTTTACGGATCAAATCAAAAAAACGCCACTCGAAGAGCGTATTAATAGTAGTCCTGCAAAGGCTAAAGCGCAACTTTCTGCTAGACAGGAAGAAGCTCGTTTACTTTATGTTGGAATGACGAGAGCGAGGGATTATTTAGTTATTCCTAGTCGAAAAGTACCAACGAAATGGCTAAATCGTTGTTTTCATAAAGACCAAGATACGCCGACGCTTGACCCGCACACGCACGAAACGCCTTGGCATTGGACAGACGAAAACAAGAAATTCTTTGAAATCCTGAAAGAAACAAGGATTAAAACGTTACCGAAGATTTTTGCAAAGATTCAAGCAGAAACTGCTCAGAT
>CAZMEH010000613.1:0-6842 GCA_964564885.1 uncultured Saprospiraceae bacterium
CTCTTCTGCGGCACGATTAATTCGCTTACGGATACTTGCTTCATCTTCTGTTTGTCTATTCCGCAAACGTTGAAACAGTACATCAGGCGAAGGCGGCTTCACAAAAATAGTTACAGCATCTTCGCCATAAGCTTGTTTAAGATTCATGGCGCCTTTGACATCAATATCGAAAACAACAAATTTTCCTGCTTCCCTCAATCGAGAAATTTCGGATTTGAGTGTGCCGTAATATTGATCGGTGTAAACCTCTTGCCATTCTAAGAAATCGCCTTTCGCTATTTTTTGATGCCATTCATCCAACGTTAGAAAATAATAATCTTTTCCATGGATTTCGTGCGCTCGTTTTTCACGTGAAGTGGCAGATACAGAAAATGCTAAAGCATCGTATTTTTCTAATAAATGCCTAACGATAGTTGTTTTTCCTGCACCAGATGGTGCTGTGAATATGATAAGTTTAGTATTATTCATTTCCTCTTAGTACTTCTTTTTCCTTAATCCAAGTTAGAATTTCATCAAAGTCAAGTTGACCAGATGCAACCTTGATAGTAAAATTATATTTTTCTTCTTGTGATGCTTTTATGTCTTTCCCGTAATTCATTAATAATAATCTCATTAAGATATAGCCTGTACGTTTATTTCCATCAACAAATGGATGGTTTTTGATAATACTTTCTAAAATGGCTGCTGCTTTTTCAGATGGATTTGGATAAAACTCAGTTTCTCCAAATCCATTGAATGGTCTAGCTATTGCGGCTTGTAAAGCACCTTCATCCCTAACGCCTGTTGAGCCTCCGAATTCATCAATAGCAACTTGATGAATCTGAAGTACTTCTTTTAAACTAATCATTTTGCTAGTTTTTGAAGAACTTCTTTGTCTTCCTTTAAAACAGTCGCTAAGTTAGCGGAAAGGTTAATATTCTTTTTCTTAAAGCCCCATTCTGTTTTAGGAATAGAAATATCAAAATGCTCAAGATTTTTTTGACCAATTATTGCTAATATTTGCCTTCTTTCTTTGAGCTCTTCTTCGGAAATAGCAGTATTAGAATTATTAAGGTTTTTTTGACCAATATCTTCTAAAATTTCTTTTATAATAGCTTTAAAGATATTAGGATCTTCTTTGATAACTTCTCTAATGATAGCTTTCAATTCTTCTTTATCTAAATTGTTGATTACTAAACTCATAATTTATCAATTTTGTGTCCTAATATAACGATTTAAAAGAAGTTTTAGTTTCAAAAAAATCTTAATTGAATTGCGAGGTTTCGCCACAGGCTATTGAAATTTACAAAGTATTTGCCAATTGTTCTTTAATCTTCTCTAATTCATCCTTCATCTGTACAACGATATGTTGAATTTGTGAATGATTAGCTTTAGAACCGATTGTATTGATTTCTCGACCCATTTCTTGACCAATGAAGTTAAGCTTACGACCTTTAACACGCTTCGTATTTCCAAGAACTTCTAAGAAATATTTGCAATGTTGTGTCAAACGAACTTGCTCCTCTGTGATATCTATTTTTTCTAGATAGTAAATCAATTCTTGCTCAAATCGATTTTCATCAATAGCACTTTTCGTTGCATGCTCTTCAAAATTCTGACGTAAACGATCAAGCATTTTTTGCTTACGATCTTCAACGTGAGGAACCATTTGATCCAGCAAATCTTTTATAGTATTAACTCGAAGTGCAAAGTCTGTTTCGATAACTTGACCTTCTGTAATTCTATAATTATCTAGCTTTTTAATTGACTCTTTGATAGCACCTGCTAATGCTGCCCATTCGTCCGCCTCTAGGCTTCCTTCATTTGGAACAACAACATTAGGCATTCTGATAATGGTTTGCAAAAAGTCACCACCTTGAATATCCAATTCTTGACTAACCGCAGTCAATTCTTTAAAATAAGCCTTGAATAGTGTTTTATTAAAACAAAAATCATCCTCTGAACCCATATTAATCACGTCAATCATTAAGTCCATTTTGCCTCGTTGAGCCATAGGAGTAATAATTTGACGAATAGACAATTCTTTTTCTCTATAACGCTGAGGCATTTTGAGTTTTAAATCCAAGAATTTACTATTCAAAGATTTAATTTCAACCGTAATTGTTCTTTGTTTATAGGTCACTTCTGTGCGGCCAAAGCCTGTCATTGATAAAAGCATATTGAATAATTAGGAATCCCGAGCAATCGGGACAAGTTTAGGAATTAAGAATTAGGAATTTTAAATTAATTTAAATCATAAATTCCGAGCAATTGGGACAAGTTGTATAATTTACATTGAGTATTTTAAGTAAGAATACAGACCAGCTATAATATTGACTATCAAATACTATTTCATCACTGTGATAGTGATGAAATTTTGTCCAAATATTTACTGAAAAATAAGAAGATAATAATCCGTAATCGGTAATTCGCAATTTTTATTATGAAAAGTCGTAAGATACGTGAAATGTCATTAAAATGCTAGAATATTTTGCACGTAAGTACAGAAAGATCATCAGGAAAAGGTTGACCTTCTCGAAATTTATTCATGAAATCCATTAAGTTTACATTAAACTCTCTGGCAGAATTACCTCTTGAATTTAATGCAAATTCATATAAAACGTGTTCTTCAAAATAATCACCTAAGTCATTTTGCAAATCAGTCAATCCATCGGTGTAAGTAACCAAAAGCGACTCTTTATCAATTTCAATTTCTCCAACTTCGATTTCTGGAATCCTATCAAAAGAACCTAGAATCGTACAACCTTTGTCTAACGGAATCAATTCTGTACCTTTTATTAGTATCGGCGGATTGTGTCCGGCATTGATATAAACCAATCTTTTTGAAGAAATACAATATTCTGCATAGAAGAAAGTAATGAATTTTTCGCCTTTAGTAATATCTAATAGTCGAGTATTCAATTGTTGAATAAACTCTTTTTTATCTAATCGAAGTTGTACTAATGTGCGTAGATTAGCTTGGAAATTTGCCATCAAAAGTGCTGCACCAACACCTTTTCCTGAAATATCACCGATACAAAACACAAACTCATCATCACCAAAAGGAATATAGTCAAAGTAGTCACCGCCAACACCTAAGTGCGGCATATAAATACTATCGAGCTCAAAAAACTTATTGGATGGCAGTTTATTTGGAATAAGCATTTTTTGGACATTTCTCGCCAATTCCATTTCTTTCTTTAAGCCTTCTTGCTCAATTTGTCGTTTGAATAATCGCTTATTTTCAATCGCAACTGCAATGATATTTGTAATCGTAGTGATAAAACGTATCTTCTCATACATCTCTTCGTCGGCTCCTAAATCGCCAAGTAAAGTGAATGCAATCGGATTATCTTTATGATAAACAGGAATGACAATATCGAATTGACTAACAATGTAATGGTCGCTATCCAGCAGATTTGTCATCCGTTGATATTGCAACAATTCTTTTGAAATATCTTTTGCTGCTTCAGCTTCTTCAACGCCAATATGACTAGCGCAATACCAACTTTCATCTTCTTTGGTATAGCACATCATTTTTTTAATACCGATTTCCCAACTTAAAATAGATTGATATATTTTGAAGAGATGTTCCGCAGAAAAATTATTATTAATAGCTTGTGTTAGTTCCAACAAGCGGTTAATTTGGAGTTGCTTCAAAAATAAATCTCTTTCCAGTAGATCAACATTGGAAGAGCTTTTTTTAGAAATATTAGATGGAAATGTATTATCGTCCATTGAAATTGTTAGGTCATATTCTTAATTTATAATAAGAATAGGTTATTGATTGTCAATTACTTAATATATAAAAAAGGAAAATAGTACTTAATATTAATACTTTCTCTGTAAAAGTAAAAAAAAACACTATTTGTTACTGATATTAATCATAATAATAGAGTATTTTAATAACGGAATGTACTTTTTGTGTATTTTCTGCATTCTTTATAAAATAAAGGCTAGTGAGCATAATAAATTAAAAATAATCCAATATGACAAAGTTTCAACTAAAAAATTTCATTGTACTATTATTCTTTTGCTTCTTATCTTTTAATGCGATAAGTCAAGATCAAGAAGAATTACATAAAAAAACAATGATAACGGATCGTCATATCTGCGATGATCCACAGGCTATTAATCACAACATGTCTTTCGATACTTGCGAATATCCGAGAACAAAGAAGCGCTTTAAGACAGTAACTAAATTGGATGATACCGTTAATGAAACATCAGGTTTAATTTATGATAAAGGTTTTATTTGGACACATAATGACAGCGGAGGCGAAGCTGCATTATACAAAATTAACCCAAAAACAGGTAATATTGTTCAAAAAGTAACGATTACAAATGCTGAAAATATTGATTGGGAAGATTTAGCACAGGATGCGAATCATATATATATTGGTGATTTTGGTAACAATTTAGGTTACCGGAAAGATTTAAAAATTTATAAAATAGCTAAAGCTGATATTAATGAAAATACAATAGAAGCTGCTGCAGAAGTGATTTCATTCTCTTATCCAGAACAAACGAGTTTTACAAAGGACAAAAATCATAACTTCGATTGTGAAGCATTTTTTGTTTACAATGGAGCATTACATTTATTTACAAAGAATTGGAATGATGCAAAAACTAGTTATTATAAGCTCTCAACAGAAAGAGGTGATTATAAAGCAAAGCTAATAGAAACGTTTGATGCAAAAGGCTTGATTACTGCGGCAGATATTGACTCAAATGGTGTTATTGTTTTGATTGGCTACACGCCAAATAAGCTATTCATGTGGATTTGTTCAAATTACGAAGGTGAAAAATTATTTTCTGGAAGTAATAGACGGATCGAAATGGGAAAATTCATTTTCAACGGACAATTAGAAGGTATTTGTTTCACAGAAAACGGTGAAGGCTATATTTCTTCGGAACGTTTCAAGGTGAAAAAACAGCATTTAAGATATTTTTCTTTGAAAAAATGGCTCTACATTAGGAAGGTAATATAAATTTATTTGTATATTTATTGAGGATCAAGTGTTCGTAAATATCTGACTGCGAAGTGTTTATAGTTACGGGTTGTTAATCTGAAAAGATTAATCGACTCAAATATATTTATGAATTTGCATCAACAATTTATAACGATAAGGTGTTCTTTTATCATCAGATTATTTGATTGTCAAAACAACATTTTTTTAAAAAAAATAAAAAGTGTAGATTTACTGCATACAGTATGTGTATTTATCATTGTGTTCTAATAGTAACACAATTGTATCTTGACAACTATTGAGATTTAAAATCGTCAATTAAATTGGCATTTTTTTCATAAAAAAATACTAAAACGTGGCTGTTGACCAAAATACAAAGATAATATTCGGGCTAAAAGTTAAACAACTTCGTAAACAATATGACCTTTCTTTTCAAGAGCTGAAAGATCTCTCTGGGCTTTCTGTATCTTACTTAAATGAAATAGAAAAGGGTAAAAAATACCCAAGACAAAATAAGATCGATGCACTTGCAGCTGCATTGAATACAACATCAGAGGAACTCGTTTCTCCTCAGTTGAGTAAGAACTTGATGCCTCTAGCGGAATTGTTAGAGTCTAATTTTTTGCAAGAACTTCCTTTAGATTTGTTTGGAATTGAAGCGGCAAAAGTGGTTGAAATTATCGCAAATGCTCCAACAAAAGTAGGCGCATTTATTTCATCTCTAGTAGAAATTTCTCGTAAATACGAATTGCGCCAGCAACATTTTTACTTCTCTGCATTGCGTTCTTACCAAGAAATGCATAACAATTTCTTCGAAGAAATAGAAGATGAAGTAAGTGTTTTTACTAAAGAAAATCGACTGTCAACAAGTAGTAGTATTTCAAGTGAAACGCTCATGCGTCTGTTGCAGCGTAAGTACAAATATAAAATTGAACAAGATGGACTTTCTGATTATGAAGAATTGAAAAGTCTACGTTCCGTGTTTATTCCTAAGCGAAAAAGGCTTTTATTGAACTATGATTTAAATGATAGTCAAAAGGCATTCGTATTAGGTAAAGAGATGGCATTCAATCATTTAAAATTAAAAGATAGGCTTTATACATCAACTTTCTTGAAGGTCAAAAGCTTTGATCAAGTATTAAATAATTTCAAAGCGGCTTATTTTTCAAATGCTTTATTGATTAATAAAGAAGGCTTAATTGCTGACTTAAATAACTTCTTCAAGCTTAACCGTTGGAATTCGATGGCGTTATTTGCTATCATGGATAAATATCAAGCTTCGCCAGAAATGTTCTTGCATCGCTTGACTAATCTCATTCCGCAATATTTCGGAATAGAAGATTTGTTCTTCTTACGATTCAATAATAAGCCAGGCTCTAAGAAATATTATCTAACCAAAGAGTTACACTTAAATCGTCAGCATAGACCACATGGTAATGAGATAGACCAACATTATTGTCGCCGTTGGGTAAGTATTTGGTTATTTGATAACTTGCAAAAACTGCAAGAAACGAATCGTTATGTCAAGCCGGTAATCGAAGTTCAACGTTCTAAGTATCTTGGTTCAGAAGATGAATATTTCTGTATCACGATTGCTAGTCCAGGGCATCCGACGCCAGACACAAATATTTCTGTAACAATCGGTTTTTATATTAATGAAAAATTAAAAGAAACTATTCGATTTTGGGACGATGATAATATTCCATCACGTTGGGTTAATGTGACTTGCGAACGCTGTCCAGCAGTTGATTGCGAAGAACGTGCTGTGACTGCTAGTTTTATTGAACGCAGTAATAAAATGAAGTCTATGGAAGATACGCTGAAGTCCGTTTTGGAGAGGTAGCGTTTTAGATAAAAAATAATTGAACAGCCGAATAATTGAACAATTGAATA
>CAZMEH010000614.1:0-12762 GCA_964564885.1 uncultured Saprospiraceae bacterium
TAAATTTATACTAATTTATATTTGAAATTTGTATTATACTGAAATAACGACTTAAGGAATAAAAGATACGTTTTTTTAAGCAGGCAATTTTGCAGTAGGCAGTAGGCAGTTGCCTACTACCTACTGCAAATCACCGAGGTTTCGGGACAGGCTGCCTACTATTCCAAGCAAGCCAAATACTTCCCAATCGTTGTTTCTAAACCTAAATAAAGTGCATCACTAATCAGTGCGTGACCAATAGACACTTCCGATAAATAAGGCATATTTTGTTTGTAAAAACGTAGATTATTCAAATCCAAATCATGTCCAGCATTCACACCTAAACCCAAATTATGAGCTAATTCAGCGCATCTAGCGTGTCTTTCAATAATTTCTTTATTCGCTGCTGTTCCGAATGTTTTCGCAAAAGTACCTGTATAAAATTCAATTCTATCTGCGCCAACTGCTTTTGCACCTTTCACCAATTCCTCATCCGCATTCAAAAATATAGACACTCGAATGCCAGCATCTTTGAGTTTTTGAATCGTTTCCGTTAGAAATTCTACATTATTAATCGTGTCCCAACCTTCCGTAGAAGTCAATGCCGTCGGTTTATCTGGAACTAAAGTACATTGATGCGGACGATGTGCCAACACCATTTCCATGAATTTAGGAACTGGATTTCCTTCTATATTAAATTCTGTCTGAACAATTGATTGCAAAGGCGCAATATCATCATAACGAACATGACGCTCATCTGGTCTCGGATGAACGGTGATACCTTCCGCACCAAATTTTTCACAATCTTTTGCCACTTGCGCTAAGTTTGGCAAATTCTCACCTCTCGCATTTCTAATTAAGGCGACCTTATTAATATTTACACTCAAATTCGTTTTCATATATCCTTTTATCTGTATGACGTTTTTGTATAATAGATAGTTTCAATACTTTAGCAAAAGTAATATTTTGGTATTCGTTAATCGTCTTTATTTTCAAAATTAATACGCACTAAAATATTAGAAGCCTAATAAAAATCATCAACCTAAATGTAAACAGCTTCTAACATTTACAATCAAAACAATCACAAATGGTTCATCACGAGGTAAAATATAGAGTTCGATACGCAGATACCGACAAGATGGGATATATCTATTATGGACATTATCCAAGGTTATACGAAATTGGTCGGGTAGAATGGTTGCGTTTCATGGGAATGACTTATCAGACTTTAGAAGATAAATTGAATGTTTCGATGCCTGTCCGTTCTTTGAATATTCGTTTTGTGCGCTCTGCTTATTACGATGAAATGATTACCATTCGGACTTTTATCAAAAGTTATACGGATAATGGAATCATCTTTCGTTCAGAAATTTTCAACGAAAAAGGTAAATTAATGAATGGTGGCGAAGTAAGTTTGGCGTTTGTAGATTTCAAAACTATGAAAGGTTGTAAGATTCCTCAAGAGTTGAAGGATTTGATTGAGGCGAATAGCTAAAAAAGCTTTATTGAAGCTTACTAATTCAAGATATTTTAAATGCAGCAATGCCTAACTTAGGAACTTTAAGTCTATTGAAACGTGCTTTACAGGTTGGACAAAATAGAGGTTTTGGGTTAAATCCTAGCCATCAGACGACTTAAAGTCGTCTGACAGCTCAATTTATTTAATTCCAATCCAACCTATTTTGATCAAGAGAACTATCGGCTTTAACCAAAGATTACGCTATGTTGGCTAAATTCTAAAGCTTAGTTTAATCTTAAACCCACGAGCTAAAGTAAACCGACACCGTTTTATTTTGAGTAAACCTGTCTACAAATTCTCATTCAAATACACTTCAAAGTACATTCCAATAAAAAAAAGCTCTATTAGAATAAGATAATATGGGCAGCTACAAGTTGAAAAACCTGCGTATAGATAGATTATAGACAAAATAAAACTAAATTTGTCTGTACAAAATAGCTTTTATGAAAATATTACAGTTGTGCAAAAAATTCCCATATCCGTTAAAAGATGGCGAATCTATTGCAAATACTTACATGAGCAAGGCGTTGAATGAATTAGGTAATGAAATCACACTTTTGGCAATGAATACAGTCAAACATTTTTTTGACTTAAAAACATTACCAGCAGATTTCGACCATTATGAGGCTATTCATACCGTCAAATTAGATAATCGGGTCAAACCTTTTGATGCGTTTTTGAATCTTTTTAATACCGATTCTTACCATGTTTCTAGGTTTGTTTCAAAAGAGTATAATCAGAAATTGATTGAACTATTAAAAGAAACAGACTTTGATATTATACAACTCGAAACGCTTTATCTAACACCTTACGTTGATACTATTCGCAAACATTCCAAAGCAAAAATTGTCATGCGTTCGCACAATGTCGAGCATGAGATTTGGGAACGAATGACCGAAAACACGACTTTATTTCCAAAGAAAAAATACCTTCAATACTTAACAAAACAACTTAAACAGTACGAAATAGCTCACTTAAATAGCTATGATACGATTGTGGCAATTACGCAACGAGATTTAGATTATTTCAAAAAACTAGGTTTTAATAAGAAAGGATTAGTTGCGCCGATTGGTTTGGGAATGTCTAAATATTTTCCAGATTACAATAGTTTTCAGCAACCGCTTTCGCTTTCTTTTATTGGTTCTCTCGACTGGATGCCCAATATTGAAGGATTAGAATGGTTTTTGAATAATGTGATGCCAAAAGTAAATAAGCGATTCCCTAATCTTAAATTGCACATTGCAGGAAGAAATATGCCTGCTAGTTTATTGAATTACAAATCTGAAACGGTTGTCATTCATGGAGAAGTGGAAAGTTCAACTGAATTCCTGAATCAACATTCGGTGATGATTGTTCCTTTGCTTTCGGGTAGCGGAATGCGTGCGAAGATTTTGGAAGCCATGGCTTTGGGTAAAGTTTCTTTAACGACTTCTATTGGTGTTGAAGGAATCAAAGCAACCGCTGATAAGGAAATCTTATTAGCGAATACCGCAGATGAATTTATTCAAGGAATTGAAAAGGCGCATCAATTAAATGGACAACTCGAAACCTTAGGCAGAAACGCAAGAACTTTTGCAGTTGAACACTTCGATAACAAAAGTATTGTAAAAAGATACTTGCAGGACTTAAGGGAAATGTCAAAACAGAACAAGGTAAGTACTTTGAAGAACGTGAATTAGAAAAAACATAAAATGGTCATCAGCTTCGATATTGATAATACATTAATTCCTTATTCGGACGAATTTGAAGTAGAAGAAAAAATACTATTGTCTAGACTCCTTAGAGCTGAACCTATTCGGAAAGGAACTATCGAGCTATTTCACGAACTCGAAAACAGCGGTCATGAAATTTGGATTTATACCACCTCATTTAGAAGTCCAATCAATCTAAAAAAGACCTTTAAGTCTTACGGTCTTAATCCGTCAAAGATTATAAATTAGCAGATTAATCAAAAACACTCAAGCAAAATAATTGCACTGCTTCCAAAAACCCTAATCTATTTGGAATTGATATTCATATTGATGACTCGAAAGGCGTTGGAATGGAAGGAGAAAGATATCAATTCAAAACGATTATAGTTGACACCAATGATACTAAATGGGCAAGTAAAATAAAGAGCAAAATTGATGCACTTGAAATGAATTTAGATTACTAATCTTTATTCACAACTTAATATGAAAGGATTTGCTTAATTTCGCAATCAAATATTGTTTAAATATTTTAAGCAACATAATCTAATATATTGAAATTACTTGTTCTAACATCTAGGTTTCCTTATCCTTTAGAAAAAGGAGATAAATTAAGGATTTATTACCAATTGCGTGAGTTAGCTAAATCTCACGAAATTGTGTTGTGTGCCCTTACAGAAGAGCAGCCTACGCCAGAAAATTTCAATGTAATCCAATCTTTTTGTTCCAAAATTCACTTGTTGCACCGTTCCAAATTTACGATTTGTAAAAATATTATTTTTTCATTTTTGAATGGAATGCCTGTACAGATTGGTTATTTTTTCGATAAAAATCTAAAAGCGGAGTTTGAAAAAATAGTAGCATTAGAACAGCCTGATCATGTTTATTGCCAACTTATTCGCACGGCAAACTACGTAAAAGACATCAAAATATCGAAAACCATTGACTATATGGACACTTTTTCGATTGGTGCAAAACGTTGGTCAAAACATAGTAATTGGTTATTAAAACCCATTCTGACCCGAGAAGCAAACAAGGTTGCGTCATACGAACAAGAAGTTTTTGATTGGTTTCACCATCATACTATTATATCGGAACAAGATAAAAACTTGTTAGAAATTGCCAATAAGCAAGCGATACACGTTATACCAAATGGAGTAGATACTGATTTTTTTCAACCAAATGAAACGATTGAAAAGAAATATGATATTGCTTTTATTGGAAACATGGGTTATGCGCCAAATATCAAAGCGGCACTATTT
Source organism: uncultured Saprospiraceae bacterium (assembly GCA_964564885.1). Lineage (GTDB taxonomy): Bacteria > Bacteroidota > Bacteroidia > Chitinophagales > Saprospiraceae > CAKZLL01. The sequence continues at coordinate 4,449 of CAZMEH010000614.1, forward strand.
CTAGTAAAAAACATCTTACCTTTATTACAAAAGGAATTACCGAATTTAAAAATACTCATCGCTGGCGCAAGACCGTCTGCCGAAGTTCAAAAACTCCAAAGTGAACAAGTAGAAATAAGCGGCTGGATAGATGATATTCGAGAAGCTTATGCTTCCGCTACCATGTTTGTTGCGCCGCTTTTCATTGGAATGGGACAACAAAACAAAATCCTTGAAGCGATGGCAATGGGTGTTCCATGTATCACTTCGGATTTGGTCAATAATGCGATTGGCGGATGTCCAAACGAAAATATTTTGATTGCCAACGATGCGCAAGCATTTGCCAATCAAATTATCCATTTATATAGAAATCCTACTCTTCAACAACAAATCAGTAATAACGGACTAAATTACGTTCGGGACAACTTTAGCTGGTCTGCTTTTGTTGAAGAATTAAATAGAATTTGGAATGATTAAATCTGTGAAAGTGAAAAGCTTAAAGTCGTCTGACTACTTCACATACTTTTCCAAGCACATATTTACACATTCTCCAAATTCAAAAACTTTCTACTATGTATCAACTCAATACTATTGAAGAAGCAATAGAAGATATAAGAGCGGGAAAAGTTGTCATCGTAGTTGATGATGAAGACCGTGAAAATGAAGGTGATTTCATTTGTGCTGCTGAAAAAATCACACCTGAAATCATCAATTTTATGGCAACCCATGGACGTGGATTGATTTGTACGCCATTGCCAGAAACTCGTTGCGATGAGTTGAATCTATTTCCAATGGTGGAGCAGAACACAGCGATGCACGAAACAGGTTTTACCGTTTCGATTGACTTTCTTGGTAAAGGTTGTACCACTGGAATCTCTGCTTACGATCGTTCAACGGGTATTCAAGCCTTATTGAATCCTGCAACAAAATCAACAGATTTTGCTCGTCCAGGACATATTTTTCCGTTGCGTGCAAAAACTGGTGGTGTTCTTCGTAGAACAGGACACACCGAAGCAGCCGTTGATTTGGCAAAACTAGCCGGATTTACTCCAGCAGGTGTTTTGGTTGAAATCTTGAACGAAGATGGTTCGATGGCTCGTTTGCCTGATTTGGTAAAAGTAGCGAAGCGTTTTGATTTGAAAATCATTTCCATCAAGGATTTGGTGAAGTATCGCATGATGCAAGAAACGCTTATCGAAAAAGAAGTAACCGTTAAAATGCCAACAAAGTATGGTGATTTTGATTTGACGGCTTACACTCAAACGAATACTGGTGAAGTTCATTTAGCTATGACAAAAGGCGAATGGACGGAAGATGAAGCGGTTTTAGTTCGAGTGCATTCTTCTTGCGAAACAGGTGATATTTTGGGTTCATTGCGTTGTGATTGTGGCGATCAGCTGCACAAAGCAATGCAACAAGTACAGGAAGAAGGAAAAGGTGTTGTCTTATATATGCGTCAAGAAGGACGTGGAATTGGCTTATTGAATAAGTTGAAGGCATATAAACTACAAGAAGAAGGTTATGATACGGTTGATGCAAATTTGAAATTAGGATTTCAAATGGATAATCGTGATTATGGCATTGGTGCTCAGATTCTATATGATTTAGGTATTCGTAAAATCAATTTGATGTCGAATAATCCTAAGAAAAGAATTGGTTTAATTGGTTACGGTTTGAAGATTATTAATAATGTACCAATCGAAATTGAACCAAACAAGCACAATGAAGTGTATTTAAAAACGAAGCGAGATAAAATGGGACATTCGATTTTGCAGTAAATAAAAAAATAAAAATGTAGGGTTAAGGCATACCTTAACCCTACATTTTTTTTACCAAACGTTTATTTTTTATTAATTCAAATCAACTACAATGCCTACTCTTGCTTGTAAGAAATACGAATTAGGAAATAAATCATACTGTAATCCACTATTAGTTCGTTCAGCACTAACTATTGTTTGATTTTCTTCTCTAAAAGAAGTTACATTAAAGCTCATAACAGAATAAGGCATATTAAAATCCAACGCAAAACGTTCAAATTTGATAAGCGCACGAGGAATTATCGAAAGTCTGGTATGTAATCCATTATAAGAAAATGGGAAGTCAGCAGAAGTCATTGGTGCAAATGAATTATGAAGATAAAACGCTTGAAAGCTTCCACCTAAACTCAAATCTACTCTATCCGAAGTGAGTAAAATTCTATTGCGCTCATACCTTGCAGAGATATAGCCTAACCGTTCTGCAAAATTAGATATCATAGCATTTCCTGTCACTGAAATATCTCGATTGTTATCAAAAAAAGCAGAAACTTCTACTTCTTGCCATTTCTTTTCACCTGTTTGCCAAGCGTAAGCAATAGAAGGAACACCAACTTTAGAAATACTTTTTAATACTCTATCATTACTAGAAACCCTAGTTTCTGTATATCCTTCATTAATTGTATTGAAATAAAATTTGAGTTGATTTTTAGAAAAATCATCATTCTGACTAAATCCTAAATTAGGAAAAATAAAAATGGCTGCAAAACAAAAAATAATAGAATACTTCATGTATTGGAATTAATTTTAAATGATTGGAATGTTTGTAGAACGATTAAAACCTATCAGAAGTAACAAACAATTACTGTGGAAGTTGGTGATTCTAAACAAAAAAAAGAGGTAACATTTTGTAATGTTACCTCAACCCTAACCAAATAAAACCAAATTATGAATCTATGAATTTTTTTTATTTTGAGATTATTAATGCTTACTTATAAAGTATACTTGTTAAACGTTGCAAGTTTAAAATTTGTTTCGTATTTTGGCAAGTTTTTTATAAAAATGCTTATTTTATATATAAACTAACCTAACCATGCTATAAGTTGACCCTTTTTCAAGGTTATAATTTTGCTTTCTCTTTTAAAAGCTTTGGAAAAAATAACATTTAAACATTCATCTAAACCTTTCCTTTAGTTATTAATGCTTTAGAAAACAAACTCGTGACCAATTCTTCTATTAATTTTTTCATAAAACTTTGAAAGCTAGTCTTTTCTAAAAAATCACACCAATAAGTCATTGTTAAAGTTATAAACGCATAATTCTCTCTAAAGATGCTACGCTATTGCTATTTTTGTTAATATTAACTTTGCTTAATAAATTGTTAACAGAAATCATTCTTAATTATGAAACATATATATTCAATTCTAATACTGCTCTTTATTTCATCATTAGTTACCGCTCAAGACAAAAAAGAAACCTACGAAGATGCGGACGCAACTTTTATTAGAGGAATCTATGATGTTGCATTGACAGAAGGAAAAGCTTACGATTGGTTAAACTATATAACTAATACGATTGGTGGTCGGTTATCTGGCTCGCCACAAGCAGCCTCAGCCGTTGAATATACTCGTCAAATGATGGATTCGATGGGAATGGAAGTGACTTTGCAACCTTGCGAAGTGCCACATTGGGTTCGAGGAGACAAAGAACAAGTTCGAGTGGTCAATTCTACTTCGATGGGAACGGTTGAGTTGACTGTTTTGGCATTAGGAAATTCTGTTGGAACGAGCGATTATGGTGTAACGGCGCCTGTTATCGAAGTGCAGAGTTTGGATGAAGTCAAAGAATTGGGCGCAGCAGGAAAAATAAAAGGAAAGATTGTTTTCTATAATCGTCCGATGGATCAAACGAAAATCAAAACTTTTCACGCTTACGGTGGCGCAGTCGATCAACGTGGTCACGGTGCTGCAATTGCAGCTAATTTTGGAGCAGTTGGTGTTATTGTTCGTTCCATGACCTTACGAACAGACGATATTCCACACACTGGTGCATTATCTTATCAGTTTTTGGAAAAAGGTGTTGAGCCAATTGCTGGCTTAGCCGTTAGCACACAAGACGCTGATTTGTTGAGTGCTATTATTAAAAATGATAAAGAAGTTCAGCTTTATATGAAAACCAATTGTAGAATGTTGAAACCAAAAACATCTTACAATGTCATTGGAGAAATCAAAGGAAGTGAATTTCCAGACGAAATTATCTTAGTTGGTGGACATTTGGACTCATGGGATGTTGGAACAGGCGCACACGATGATGGTGCTGGTTGTGTACATTCGATGGACGTTTATCATATTTTGAAGCAATTAAACTACCAACCAAAACGAACAATTCGTGTCGTGATGTTTATGAACGAAGAAAATGGTTTAGCTGGCGGAAAAGAATATGCGAAAATTTCTAATGAGAAAGGCGAAAAGCATTTAGCTTGTATAGAATCTGACCGAGGCGGTTTCACACCAAGAGGTTTTTCAGCAGAATATAATGATGTGACTTTACCCATGTTTAAAAAAGTAGTGAGCTGGATGCCTTTATTCAAGCCTTATGGTTTGGAATTGGAAAAAGGCGGTTCTGGCGCAGATATAGGGCCACTTCGTAGTCAAAATGGTTTGCTAGTCGGTTTAGCTCCAGATTCTCAACGTTATTTTGATTATCACCACACGCCAATCGACGTTTGGGATGCGGTCAATAAACGTGAGTTGCAACTTGGCGCAGCTGCGATGGCTTCTCTAGTTTATATGATGGATAAATATGGATTGGATTAGAAACTATTTCTATATTGCTATATTTTTTCATTTCTTTATTGCTACATTTGTATGTTTTTTCATTTCTTTCTGAATTTAACTACCAGCCAAACCTCAAACGTTTTGAAACGTTTGAGGTTTTTTAATACAAAGTTTCAAAACTACTTTTCAGCCAGCAACCCTTTCACTTTACTTCTCAAAATAGGAACAAACGCTGTTTCAAACCAAGGGTTTTTCTTGTGCCAACCGTAGTTTATCGGCGATGGATTCACCATTGGCAAAAACGCTGGTAAGTATTCTTCGTAATTCATAACAGTTTCCGTTAGATTCTTTTTTCTACGTTTGACTCAAAAGTACTTTTGAGCATATATTCCAAAAAGCAAAGTCAATTAAATATTTGGAAACTTATCTAATAACTGTTGATGCAACAGCTGAGCGCATTCTTTTCTTGGCGGCAAGTCGCCATTCTTGCCATTCCAAGATGACAAAATCCCATTGAAACAATCACAAAATTTGAAGTATCGTACAATGTTTCTTTATCAATATCCATTCAATCACGTAAACGATTACCGCTCGGATCGTTCCATGGAATGCCTGTATTGTGAACCCTAATTCCTGCCGTTTGCCAAACAATTAAAATTTTCGCAGACGTACTAGCAGTCAAAACAGGTCTTGCTTACATTGGCAAATGCGCTTCACAATATTTGCATTGTTGACCTTCCACTAATAATTGTTCCAGTTCCGTTTGCATTTGGTTTCTACTTTATTTGATGTAATGCTGAATCTATTTATTCTAGTCAATATTTTGTAATGATTAATATTTAAAGCCTTGAATATTAAAGTACTAATATCTTAATCCTAATCAGATTAGGCAAAAGTTCAAGACTTTATAATATTTTACCTATTTTTATAGAAATAACTGCGTTAAATAACAAGAAATCTATTTTATAAAAAAAAAGATTATTTAACTTCATAGCTCTTTCAAAACACCTAATCCACAAAGAACAATCAATCATTTGCATTAAAAATTTTGAGAATTTGAAAGATAAGAATTGTATTAGTTCCTTAATTCAAAATCTTTATTACTTCTAATGACGTTGTTTACGTATAAATCTTTAAACAACCTCGAAATCAAGATAAAATAAACATTACACATAGAGGTTATTTAAAAAAATTATCATTGATTTATCAACTATTTCATCATAATTTTTTTAAATAACTTCATAAACAAAAATTGGTCTATTCAACCATTAGTTAGGTATGAAAGAATTCTAGTTTGTAGGCGAATTGGGAAAAAATCACTACAAGTCTTAAAAAAGGAAAACTTGAATTTGATTGTACTTAATGAATTAAAAGAAAAAGAGAAGTTAGATGACAGCGACGACTGAATATTTATATGAAGCCTTACAGCAATTCTTTGGGTTTGATACTTTCAAAGGAATGCAGGAAGAGGTCATTCAAAGCGTACTTGGGAAAAAAGATACTTTTGTAATTATGCCAACAGGTGGTGGAAAATCACTCTGTTATCAATTACCGGCTTTAATGCTTGAGGGAACTGCAATAGTTATTTCTCCGCTTATCGCTTTAATGAAAAATCAAGTTGATTCCATTCGTTCTTATAGCCAGACTGACGATGTAGCGCATTTCTTAAATTCTTCGCTCAATAAGGCTCAAATTAGGAAGGTTAAGCAAGATATAACAGACGGAAAAACAAAACTGCTCTATGTTGCACCAGAAACATTGACAAAAGAAGAAAATCTTGAGTTCTTTAGAAACGTCACTTTATCTTTTGTAGCAGTCGATGAAGCGCACTGTATTTCGGAATGGGGCCACGATTTTAGACCAGAATATCGTCGTATTAGAGTGATGGTCGACAGCATCAACCCTAACATTCCTGTTGTAGCACTTACCGCAACGGCTACGCCAAAAGTTCGAGAAGATATCGTGAAGAACCTTAATATGGAAGATGAAAATATTTATATTTCTTCTTTCAATCGTGATAATCTCTATTACGAAATCCGACCAAAAGGAAAAAAAGAAACAGTAGAAAAGAATATTATACAATTTGTAAAGCAACATGAAGGCAAATCTGGGATTATCTATGTACAAAGTAGAAAATCAGCAGAAGGAATTGCTAAAATATTGAAAATCAATGATATAAAAGCTGCACCTTATCATGCTGGATTAGATGCAAAAACTCGTAGTTCGACGCAAGATAATTTCTTAATGGAAGATATCGACGTGATTGTAGCAACGATTGCTTTCGGAATGGGAATCGACAAACCAGATATTCGATTTGTGATTCATTATGATATTCCAAAGAGTATTGAGAACTATTATCAAGAAACAGGTCGTGCAGGTCGTGACGGTTTAGAAGGTAATTGTGTTGCTTTTTATTCTTATAAAGATATTCAGAAATTAGAAAAATTCTTACGAGATAAACCGCTTGCAGAGCGTGAAATGAGTATGTTACTCATGGGCGAAATGATGGCTTATACAGAAACTTCTGGTTGTCGTCGTCGTTTTTTACTGCATTATTTTGGTGAAAATTTCACTTGTGATCATGCTGGTCTTTGTGACAATTGTAAATACCCACCAAAGCAAGTTCATGATGCTAAAATAGAAATGAGTCAGGCATTAGGAGCGATTTTACAACTAAAAGAAAATTACCGTATCAAGGAATTGATGCACTTTATGATGGGTAAACGCACCAAACCTATGCTTGATTATAAGCATGATGAATTAGGATTGTTTGGTTGTGGAAAAGATAAAGACGAAACGTTTTGGAGTTCTATATTCCGACAAGCTTTGATGAGTAATTTAGTTTCAAAAGATATAGAAAGCTACGGTATTTTAAAAATGACGCCAGCAGGAGAGGAATTTATTGCAAATCCTGTTGACATCAAAATTCCTATCAATCGCAATTTTGACGATGAAGCTTTGTCTGGCGAAGAACCTGTTCGTACCGCCGTTTTAGATACAATGCTGCTTAAATTGCTAAAAGGACAGCGCAGGAAAATTGCGAAAAGCAAAAATGTTCCGCCTTTTGTAATTTTTCAAGATCCATCGTTAGAAGATATGGCCACGCAATATCCGATAACAATGGAAGACATGGCTCGTATCACAGGAGTGAGTTCAGGAAAAGCAAAACGTTATGCTCGTCCGTTTATTAAGTTAATTGACGACTACGTTGAAGAAAATGATGTGATTCGTCCAACGGATTTTGTTATTAAAACAGTGGCTAAAAAATCTCGTATTAAGGTTGAAATCATTCAGAGTATTGATAGAAAAATACCTTTGAATGATATTGCCAGTTCTAAAAGCATGAACATGGAGAAATTACTTCATGAGATTGAAATGATTGTTTCTTCTGGTACAAGGGTCAATATTGATTATTATATCGAAGATAATGTTGATGAGTATTCAAGAGAAGATATTTTAGAATACTTTATGGAAGCAGAAACGGATTCTGTTACTGCTGCTTTGGCAGAACTTGCAGAAGATGATATTACGATAGAAGAAATCCAGTTGATGAGAATTAAATTCTTATCCGATATGGGAAATTAATTTAATTTAGAACCTGCCTGTCGGCAGACAGGTTACTAATTGAAAAGGATACATGGCAATTGCTATGTATCCTTTTTGTATTTTAAGGAATTTATTTTATCATATAACTATCCGTATTGAAAGGTATGTTAATTTTCTAGGAAACACCGAAAAAAATTGCATTGTTAAAACAAAAAGAGTAAATTGCTAAAATAGAGATAAACAAAACACAAACAAACA